>DATNKY010000531.1:0-4029 GCA_035603155.1 Solirubrobacteraceae bacterium | reverse complement strand
GTGTGTCTTACACGGTCAAGCGTAACCCGGCAGTGTTGGTTTGGTGCAAGGGCTGCCGATTGTGAGAGGGGGCTCTTGGCAGAGATCTGAGTAGCTTTTCAAGGGCGTACCGGGCGACGCCCTCGCCGACGTCCGGGACCTGCTGGCATCCGGCAGCTACCAACGGATGTACTGCAGCACCGAGGCCGACGGTAGCTTGGCAGCCAGCATCCTCAAGGTCGGATCCGACGCGAGGCGGTACATCGAGGAGAGAGGAGTCAAAGTGCACATCGCAAACGGCCCGGGCAGCACAGGCGGGAGCGAGCCGTGGAAGCAGACTCGGCGTCACACGATCAGGTCCAGGCGACCTCACGGCACGATCGCGCTGATTGGCGTCATTGCCGTGATAGCAGTTTTCCTTGCCGGGTCTCCGGCATCCGCCTCTGTAGGTCCCGTTGGCGCGCTTTCCGGTGCCGCCGAGTCCGCCGCGAACACGCTGCCGGCGCCGACACAGTGCCAAGGTCTCGCGAAAAACATGAACGACGCAAAGGGATGCATCGACTCGAATTCGCTCCTCGGCCCGAAGCAGCTCCCGACGAGCGGCCCCGCCGGATCTGTCGATGCCTACATCGCGAAGATGACCCGAGGCTACGACCCGTTTGGCGCCACGACGGAACCTGCGTTCCTTGACTTGTACTTCAACAAAGACACGTGGAAATATCCGCCGGACGGCGGGTTTGCGATCAATCCCAAGACCATGCAGCCAAAGCACCACACCATCACACTTGAGCCGGTTGAGAATGGCAGGCCCGTCTTCGTCGACCGTTTCGGCCTGGATACAGGCAGCTTCTTGGCGCCGGCAAGGACATCTTATGCCAAGCGTGCCCTGCCTCCGCAGAGCCTCGACACGTTTGGTGACAGTCCGCCTTACAACTACCACCTGTACGAGATAGTAAAGGCGTTCCATGTCGATGCGGGGCGAATCGCTCCGTGGTTCGGGCAGAAGGGCGGAGGCTTGCAGTACATAACGTGCGTGAAGGATGACTTTCAATGTCCCAAGGCGTTGGACCCAAAGCTGCCGAATGTCGCAGAACTGGTGCACGAAGATATGCTGAAGGTGGTGCCTCTGCAGTGACGGCGCTGCAGAAGAAGGTCGATCGAACCGAGTCAAAGGCGGGCCGCTGCATGTCGCCATGCCCACACCCCGATGAGCCCGCGTCGCCTACCATGCACCGGAGAGCAGCCTCAGTTGCGCTGCGTCGCGCGCGACCTGGTCGAGGCGCCCTGCCTCCAGCTGAACGTGCGCGCGCCTCCCAGTCAGGTTCGTAGTAAACGTTTGTCGCGAGCCGGACGTCGAGGGTGATGTGACCCAGTCCATCATGGGTGGCGGAGAGGGTAAGCGGTCCCCCGCCCCACGTGCGCTCGCCTGGCCACCCGCGCCAATCGGCCGCGAGGCCAAGGAAGAAATCGCCGATCGGTCCCTCGCTATGGCGGAGTGAGTCGAGGTCAATATCGCTGCTGGCGTTGAGACCACCTGATTTGAGCGTGATGCGCCAATACCAAGGCTCATCGCTGTCATCGCTTGTGATCGTGAGCGACCCGCCGCCGTCGGAGAGGTGAAAGGTACGCATGCGACAGAGGATGCCACGACCCAGCACCGCGGCAAGGGCTCGTCCGTCGTCGCCCGAGCTGCCCTGCTTGTGGCGACGAGCAGGTTCTTCGGGACGCGCGGGCCGAGACCCGCATTCATGCTCGCGCGTGCATGGGATCTCGGCGTCGTTAAGAGCTCCGGTTCCCTCCCGACGACTCGCGGCGCCCCACACGCTCAGGTGATCGCGAGCACCTCGACCTCGAGAAGCGCGCCGGGAACCCACAGGCGAGACACCTCGACGGTCGTGATGGTCGGCGGAGTCCCGGTGAAGCGTGCTGCTCGCACCTTCCCGAGGTCGGGAAGCTGGCTCATGTCGGTGAGGTACGTGCGGATGTTGACTACGTCCGCAAGCGTGGCGCCATGGGAGGCCAGGATCGCGGTGATGTTGTCGAAGATGAAGGTCGCTTGGGTCGTCATGTCGCTGCCGACCACGTTGCGGTCCGCGTCGACAGCGACTTCGCCCGACAGTTGCAGGATGGTCTTGCCGCCGAGCTCGATGCTCGCCACGTGCGAGTACTGGCCGGGCGGGGCGGGAACGGTTGCGGGGTTATCGAAGGTGATCATCTGTTCCCTTCCGGATGGGTTGGTTCGCCCGAACGGTGTGCCCAGTCACTGCTTGGTGCGTCACACGTACGAGTGATGTTTTCTGAGTTACCGCGCCGAGCGCTCGTTCCCAGTCAAGGATTCTCCGGCGGTCCTGGTTGACTGGCATCCCGAAGGATTTCGCTGAGGGGATCCTCGCCGGCCAGCTGATACCGCAATTCGGGCTGCCGTTGATCCTGATCGGCTACTGCGTCGCGATCGTCGTCGTCGCGACCGCCGGACCATCGCTCAGGCCGGCGTAGCTCTGCGTCGCACGCGCTCTGATGCGGTCAAGCCCCGACCCGACCAAGGCAACAGGCTCGCGCCCGGATGGTCGGGACGTTTACCACCCAAGACGAGTGCGGCGACTCCATGCCCCCAGCCGGCAGCGAGCGTGCACTGCGCGGGCAAAAACATCCCCCGTTCGGGCCATGCAGGCCCACCGCGACGCACCTAACGTCAGCTTGCACATGGACGCCAGATCAGACCCATCAGACGTCGTGCCTCCTGATCCAGTTCGACAAGGAAACCGAGCTGGAGCCGTCGCTCCTAGCGAGGTTGATCGCGCCGTCGCGGAGCTGAATCGCGCTCGGATGCTTGGCGATGCGAGTGCTCGACCTGGGGGTGCTCGGCCATATCGACTCCGGGCCGGTGGTCGCGGCCGTCCGTCGCGACCGCATGAATCCGTCCGTCTGTTCGTCTTCGCGCGCCACGCCGAGTCGACCGCGAACCTCGCCTGCGTGGTCAGCAGCGACCCGGCTCGCTCGGTGGGGCTGACGGCGCGAGGCAGAGCGCAAGCGCGGCAGCTCGGCGCCCAACTCGCCGCTCTCGACGTCGAACTTGGGGTTTGTAGTTCATTTCTGCGCACGCAGGAAACCCTTGCGATCGCGTTGCGCGGCCGTTCGGTACCAACCCTGATCGATCGTGGTTTCGACGAGATCCGCGCGGGAGACTTGGAAGGGAAACCGATTGAGACCTACTGGGCGTGGGAGCAGCACCACACTCCGAGTGACCGGTTTCCGCGAGGGGAGAGCGTGGACGAAGCGCTCCTTCGCTACGCGGCCGCCCTGCGGCTCCTGTTGTCACGAACCGAGGCGGTCACCGTCCTGGTTGTTCACCAGTTCGCACTGCGCCGCATCGCGGCGGCAGCGACAGGCCCCGCGACACTGCGCGACGCGAGCTTCGCGAACGCTTTTTCGTATCTCTTTGACGAGCGAGCAATCGAGCGGGCGGCCGCAGGTCTTGCGGAGTCCGCGCAATGTGATCCGATAGCGCGCGGCCGTCGGGCCTTGGCCTCCGAACGCTATGACACCTTCGCGCCGACGGTCGGACGCGTCCTCCCATGCCGCTAATCGATGCTGCTCTGCTTGGCGGCCATCGCCCGGCCCGGGCGAGCAAGCGTTGGCGTGACGCCGCGCGCCTGGTCTCGGCACGCTGGGATGTGTTCCTGGTCGCCGAGCGGAAGGCGCGCGCGTTTGCCTTCGCGTCCTACACCGCCGCTCTTGACGCCGAAGAAGCCGCGGCAGCAGAACTGGCCACTCTCGTGTCAGACCACGCCGCGTAAGCGGAGAGCGGGATGGAACTCCGACCTCTCCCACGGGCGCACAACCCAAACACGCCGGCTCTGGTTGCTCGCCTTTGTAACGCTGATGGGTCTCGCGGCGCTAGTGATCGTCCTTCGCCTTAGGGACGGTTCCTCGCCGTGCTCGGGGCCACTGACGACGACCGCGAGCTAGCACTTCCCCCAAGCGCTCGCCCTACGTGCGGGCGAGCCGCTTCTCAACACCACAATCAAAAGGAGCATGGTCATGCTTATT
>DATNKY010000672.1:0-7374 GCA_035603155.1 Solirubrobacteraceae bacterium | reverse complement strand
CGGCACGGACGAGAGCCTGGTCGTCGGCGAGCTCGACGGTGATCATCGCTGCGCGACGGGGTCCGACTCGGATGCGACGACCGGCAGTCGCGCGCGGACCCGCCAGCCGCCATCGTCGACGGGCTCGGCATCTAGCGTCCCGCCGAGTGCGGCGGCCCGCTCGCGCATCCCGCGGACGCCGTTCCCGCTCGTCTCCAGCTCGCCGGCGCGGCGGCCGTTGGAGAGCTGCGCTCCGACGCCGTCGTCGACCACCTCGATCTCGACGGCGCCGGGCACGCGGTGGACGCCGACCCGGGCGCTCGCCGCGTGGGCGTGGCGAGCGACGTTGGTCAGCGCCTCCTGCACGATCCGAAAGCCTGCACTCTGTACGGCGGGCGGCACGTCGTCGACTCGCTCCACCTCGAGGTCTACGGACACACCCGCGGCGCTCAGGCCATCGGTCAGCTCGGCGATCTCCGCCAATCCAGCCTCCGGCCCCAACGGAGCGGCCTGCGACGGATCCCGCAGCACGTCGAGCGTCGTGCGCAGGTCGGTCAGCGCGGCTCCGCTGGCGTGCTTGATGTTGCGCAGCGCCTCGTAAGCCTGGCTCGGGTCGCGCTCGAGCAGGTGAGCCGCGACCCCGGCCTGGACGTTGATCGCCGTCATCGCGTGCGCGACGAGGTCGTGGATCTCGCGGGCGATCTGAAGGCGCTCCTGGCCTACCCGGCGGAGCGTCTCGTGCTCGCGCGCATCGACCAGGCGCCGGGCGGAGAGGCGCCTTGACCTGACGATGTCGCCCGCCGCGATCGCCAGCAGGCACAGGACGAGGTTGCGCACGACGAGCGAGGCGATGTGCGGCCATCCGCTTGCGAACGGCAGAATCGAGATTAAAACGCACGGCGCGACGGCCACGCTCATCCACAGCGAGCGGCGCCGGTCCCCGTTGAGCGCGAGCTCGAACAGGGCGACCATCGGGATCAGGACCACGGTGTTCCCGGGGTGCAGCAACCACAGCGCGAGCACGACGCCGGCGACGACGAGCGGGAACATGACGGGGAACGAGACCCGCCGTCGCAGCACCAGCGGCAGGCACGCGACGAACGCCGATGCGACGCTGATGGCCGTGATCGGCTTGCCCTGCGACGACAGCGAGGCGTCGACGATCAGCACCAGCGGCACCACGAGTACGGGCAGCCAGTCGATCACGACCGGGGAGCTGGTCAGGCGCCTGACCACGACCCCGCTGATCATACGGACGGCCGCGCGCTCAACTCGAGAGCCCGGGCAGCGATCGTGCGCCACGCGGATGGTCAGGTTCTCTTGACGCCCGGGGATCGGACGGGACGAGCCGCGCGTGCAATCGGTGAAGGCTCCGCGGAGCCCACCAGTTGCGGTGGCCGAGCAGAGCCATCAGCGAGGGCACCAGGAGCGAGCGGACGATGAACGCATCGAGCAGGACGCCCGTAGCGACAGCGACACCGATCTCCTGGATGAACGAGATCGAGCTGGTGCTGAAGGCGCCGATCGCTACGGCGAGCAGGATCGCAGCCGCAGTCACCACGCGCCCGGTGGTTCCGAGGCCCGAGGCAATCGCTTCGCGTTCGTCAGGCGGCCGTGACGGGTCTGAATCCCGCGCCTCCTTGATCCGTCCGAGCAGGAACACGCCGTAGTCGGTGGACAGCGCGAACACGACCGTCGCGGCGACGACGAAGTCCGTCGGCTCGACGCCGCCGTCGGGCGTGTAGCCGAGAAGCCCGGTCAGGTGGCCGTGCTGGTAGATCAGCACCAGCGGCGCGAGCGCCGCGCCGACGGTCAGCGCGTTCATCGCGATCGCCTTGAGCGGGAGCACGAGCGAGTCGGTCATCAGCCACAGCACGATGAACGTCAACACAGCCAGCAGGCCGATCGCGACGGGCAGATGCGACGAGATCGCGTTCTGCTGGTCGACGAACGTCGCTGCGTCGCCGGTGACCTTGACCGTGAACGACGCCGGGAGCGCGCGGACCTGGTCGACGATCCGCTGAGCTTCGCCGCCGGCCGGGTCGCCGCGGACCGCGGCGTTCAGCTCCCAGGTCGAGTCGCCGAGCAGCTGCGGCCGGCTCACACGAGCGACGCCGGATAGGGCTTGCACGCGGTGAGCAAAGCCGGTCACCGCGCCGCGATCAGAGGCTGGGGCGCGGATCGCGACCGTGACGGGCGACTGGCCGGCGCCGTTGAAGTCGCGCCGGAGCGCGTCGGCGACGATCCGCGAGCTCTGTCCGGTCGGGATCACGGAGCTGTCACTCGCCGGTGTCCAGATGACGCTGAGGGCCGGGACTGCCGCCAGCAGCATGATCGCGGCGGTCACCGTCGCAACTGCGCCCGGGTGGCGCATGACCCGCTTTGCGAACCGGTACCAGCGGTCGTCGGCGACAGCGGGCGCGCGGGCGCCGCCGCGGCGGGCCAGCTTTCGGCCCCACAGGCCGAGCAGCGCCGGCGACACCGTCACCGCCGCCAGCGCGGCAACGACCGCCACGCACGCGCCCGCGATCCCCATCGACTTCAAGAACCCTTGCGGGAACAGCGTCAGGGTCGCGAGCGCGCAGGCGACGGTCGCCGCCGAGAACAGCACCGTGCGGCCGGCGCGCGACATCGTCACCGCTATCGCCTCGCGCACGTCCAGTCCGCGCGCGAGCTCTTCCCGGAAGCGAGTGACGATGAACAGCGTGTAGTCGACGGCGAGTCCGAGCCCCATCCCGATCACGAGGTTCAGCGCGAACACGCTGAGCCCGTAGAGATGGTTGATCCCGGTCAGCAGCAGGAACGTCCCGAGCACGGTCACGATCCCGACCCCGAGCGGCATCAGCGCCGCGCGCCCGCGGAAGAACAGGATCGAGAGCCCGATCAGGAGTGGGAACGCCAGCAGCTCGGCGAACCCCAGGTCCTTGATCACGGTCGAGCTGATCTGCTCGTTGGCGACCGCGGAGCCGCCGACCGTCACACCGTGGTCGTGCGCGAACGCGGCCACAACGGCCTTTGCGACGGTCTGATCATCGGCGCTGGCCCGCAGCGTCCCGGTGACAAGCACCTCGCGACCGTTGCGCGAGACCGCGGTCGGCCCCTCGGCGCGCAGTACGCCTGGGACGCGCTCCAGCCGATGCACGATCGCGGCGATTCGCGGACCGGGTGCGCTTGCGACACCGGGGGTCTTGACGAGCAGGACGATCCCCGATGTGGGGTCCGCGCCGCTCGCGGACTCGAGCATCCTGATCGCGACCTGGGAATCCGAGTTGGGCGGCGCGAAGCCTCCCGAGCTCTTCAGCGACCCGGCGATCGGACCGCCGATGGTCGCCGCGGCCACGACGAACACGAGCACGAATGAGAGGGTGCGGCGCGGACGAGAGCTGAGCTTGGCGGCGAGCGATCGAAGCATGAACCGATTGTGGATCCGCGCGCGCGAGCGCACAATCGGCCGCTGGGAGTGTCTTTGTCGGGCTGTTACTCCCCCGGGTGTACATCGATCGTGCGACGATGGGCCACGAGATGAGCTCGCCCGGCGCCGAGCGCGCGGCCGATCCGGCCATGGTTCGTGCGGCGGTCGCGCGGGTGGCACAAAGCGGCGACGTGCGGGAGCGCGAGACGCATATCTCGCGGCTGTTTCTCACCCGCGATCGTGCGTTCAAGCTCAAGAAGCCGCTGACGCTCGACTTCCTCGACTACGGAACGCCGGCCCGGCGCAAGGCGATGTCCCTACATGAGGTCCGCCTCAACTCAAGACTCGCGCCGAGCGTGTATCTCGGCGTCCGAGCGCTCGTGCCCGGTGAGGATGGCCTCGAGTTTGCCGACGCGGACGCCTCGGGCGCGATCGACTACGTCGTCGAGATGCGGCTCTATGACGAGGACCAGACGCTATCTGCGGTGATCGCCCGGGGAGACGTCGAACTGGGCGAGATAGAACAGCTCGGGCGCACGCTCGCCGACTTTCACGCGCAATGTCTCCCCGCCCGCGTCGAGGGCGGTGCGGCGCGAGCGCTGTCGCTGGCCGAGCGCAACCTCAGCGAGTTCCCCGAGCCCGACCGGGCATCGCCCGCGCCGGCCTCGCTGGACTCGCTCGCGGTCACGCGAGGCCTGATGCGGGCCTTTGCGCGCCGCCACGGCGAGGTAGTCGACCGACGCGCCGAGCGGGGACTGATCCGGGAATGCCACGGCGACCTCCGCGCGGAGCACGTGATCGTCAGGCCCGAGCTCAGCGTCGTTGACTGCGTCGAGTTCGCACCCGAACTGCGAACGCTGGACGTCGCCGACGACCTCGCGTTCCTGGTCATGGATCTGGCCGCGCACGACAGCGAATGGGTCAGCCCGATACTCGTGTCGGCTTACCGAGACGCGGGCGGTGACTGCGGCGCCGACACGCTGGTGTCGTTCTTCGCCGTCCACCGCGCGCTGGTCCGCGCGAAGATCCAGCTCGTCCGCGCCGCGCAGCATCCGAGCGCAAGCGAGCAGGCGCGGACAGCCCGTGATCGGGCCGCCGACTTCATCGTGATCGCCGAGCGCTTCGGCTGGCGATCGCTCGCTCCTCTGGCGCTGGCCGTGTGTGGCGGGCCGGCAACGGGCAAGTCCTTCCTGGCCGGCGCGGTGGCCGATCGCGCGGGCGCGCTCGTGCTCAACTCCGACGTCGTCCGCAAGGAACTCGCCGGCCTGCGACCCCAGGAACGCGCTCCAGCGGAGGTTTACAGCCCGGACTTCAGCCGCCGGACCTATCGCGAGCTGGGGCGCCGCGCCGCGCTCGCCCTCGATACCGGACCGTGCGTGGTTCTCGACGCGACGTTTCGGCGTCGCGACGATCGCGCGGCGTTCAGCGATGGGTTCGGCAGCCGGGCTCCGGTTGTGTTCGTGGAGTGCCTGGCGCCGCCTGAAGTCGTGGCCGAGCGCGCACGGGCGCGCGAACTCGATCCGGACAGAGTTTCGGATGCGACCGTCGAGATCGCCGAACGCGAGGGCCGGCGCTGGGAGCCGCTCGATGAGATCGAGCCCGGTTCACGCGTCGCGCTGAGGACCGATCGTGACGTCGGTCAGGTGATCGCCGAGCTCGTCGAGAGCCTCGAGCGTTGCATGGCGCAGGAGGTCACTGAACCAGGCAGCCGGCGCTCGCAGGCCGGTCGCGCGGGAACGCCTTGACGAGCGCATGGGCGATCAGCCGGGTGCGCGCGATGTACCCGTCCTGCGTGTAGTGGACCCCGTCGGGAATGAACCACCGGGGCTTTGCGTGCGCCGCCCAGTCGTAGACGCGCATCATCGGGTACTTGTCGCAGGCCGCACGCAGGTCGTCGTCCCAATGCTGCATGCCCGACTCCTCGTAGAACTGGGGCGAGCCGGCGATCGTCAGCACGTTGACCCACATCACCGGCTGGTCGCCGATGATCGACATCATCCGCGTGATCCTGCTGCGCAACCCGATGTTGGAGCCCGCGGCGACGTCGGCGGCGTCGTTGGTGCCGAGCGCGAGGATCCAGCAACCGTGAAAGCCGTCCGAGATCTCCTGCTGGGCGACCGTCGCGCCGTTGGGAATGCCGTTGAACGTCTCGTAGATCGAGCGCGCGCCCGAGACCTCCATGTGCGTCGTCTTGACGCCGACCTTGAACAGCTGCGCCGGCGCGCGGAGCTTGCGGTCGGGTACGAACTCGGCCAGCGCCTCGCCGTCCGAGGTCGAATCACCGATGTATACGACCGATCTGCACGAGGTGTGCGTGGCGGGCGGTAGCGGCTTGCGCGGCGCCGACGACGTGGCCGAGGCGACTGCCGCGCCCCCCGGATCTGAACTGGTCGAGCGACTCGAGCCCGAGCGCGAGCCGCCGGAGCCGCCGCTCCCACAGGCACCCAGCACCGTGATTGCGATGATCGATACCGCGACCAGGCTGGTCAGGCGCGCGAGACGTCCACCCGGCCTCGACCGAGCAGCAGACCGTCCACGACGCAGTCCGCGGTCGCTCGAGCTCACCGCGTGCATCGTAGAGGGGTAGATCCGCCGCATACCCCACCGGCGCGCGACGGCTACACGGCCGCTGCCGCTGTCAGCGGGAAGCGCACCGAGGTCAGCTGCTCGGAGACATCCCACAGCCGGCGGGCCACGTCGGCGTCCTGCGCGGCCTTCGAGCGTCCGACGAGCTTGGGCGCGCCGCGTTGCTCCATGAAGCCGCCTGGGCCGGCGAAGCTGTTGCCGGGCACGTCGGCAACGGCCGCGTACAGCGTCGGCAGGGCGCCGCCATTCTCGTCCTGGGCGATCACGCGGTTGCCGATCCGGCTGATCAGGTCAAGCGACGAGCGGCCGCTGTGGAACTGGAGGTTGGTGGCTGCGTAACCGGGGTGCGCCGCGGTGGCGATCACCGTCGATCCCGATGCGGTGAGGCGGCGTTGGAGTTCGGCGGTGAACAGGAGGTTGGCGAGCTTGGACTGGCCATAAGCGCGCCATGCCTTGTAGCGCTTGTGCTCCCAGTTGAGGTCGTCGAAGTCGATCGTCCCGATCTTGTGCCCCGTTGAGGACACGGTCACAACGCGGCCGGTGATGTGCTCGAGCAGCAGGTTGGTGAGGGCGAAGTGGCCCAGATGGTTGGTCCCGAACTGAAGCTCGAAGCCATCGGCGGTGCGACTCAGCGGCGGGACCATCACGCCGGCGTTGTTGATCAGCAGGTCGATCTGGCCATCCCAGTCGGCGGCGAACTGCCGCACCGACCCAAGGCTGGCGAGGTCGAGGCGTCGGACCTCGGTCGCGCCCGGCATCGTCGCGGCCGCCTGCTCGCCCTTGCCCGTGTCGCGGACGGCGAGGACGACCCGTGCGCCCGCGTCTGCAAGGGCATGCGCGGCTGCTCTGCCGATGCCGCTGTTGGCACCGGTGACGATCGCGGTGCGGTTTTCCAAGTCGGGAAGAGATGAGGTGGTGAAAGTTGTCATGGACAACAATGTAGACGATGACAACAATGCTGTCAACGACCACATTGTCCGCTACGCTCCCGACGGGATGACCGACCAGCGCCCCCACCCTCCCGACGGGATGACGGACCAGCGCCCTTACCCTCCCGACGGGATGACCGACCAACGTCCTCACCCTCCCGACGGGATGACGGACCAGCGCCCTTACCACCACGGCAACCTGCGCACTGCGCTGCTCGAGCAGGCGCAGCTGACCGTCCGTGAGCGCGGCGTCGAGCAGCTGTCGCTGCGCGACCTCGCCCGCCAGGTCGGGGTGAGCCATGGGGCGCCGCGACGGCACTTCGCCGATCGTCAGGCGTTGCTCGATGCGCTCGCGCAGGCCGGCTTCGAGCGGCTCGGGTCGGAGTTGCGCGCCGCGGTGGGCGCGGCCGGAGATGGATTCGCGGACCGGCTCCGTGCGACCGCCGGCGCATACATCCACTTCGCGAC
>DATNKY010000384.1:0-3087 GCA_035603155.1 Solirubrobacteraceae bacterium | reverse complement strand
GTGTTAGTCGCCGTATTGATCGGCGTCACCGAATCAGCCTCGTTGGCGACGTAGGCCGTCTTGCCATCCGGGGTGACCGCGACCCCCACTGGGCCGCCGCCAACCGCGATCGCCGCGCCCGGCGTGTTCGTCGCCGTATCGATCGGCGTCACCGACGCCGAGTTGTTGTCGGTGACGTAGACGGTCTTACCGTCCGGGGTGACCGCGACCCCTAACGGTTGGATGCCGACCGCGATCGCCGCGCCCGGCGTGTCGGTCGCCGTATCGATCGGCGTCACCGAACCCGAGCTGAAGTTGGTGACATAGACGGAGTGGGACGTTGCCGCCCGCGCCGGCGCGACACCAACCACCAGCACCACCGCCACCAGCACCCCAACAACACAACCCCCCGCGCGCGCCCAACCACCACGCGCAAACCCACGCCCGCCGCCCAACCCGACCGCCACCACCCCAAACCTCCACGCTCGCGACCCCCCCGGCCACGACCGCACGAATGTAGCACACAACCACCCTGCCGCCAACAGCCCGTACGGCCAACACTCACCGCCGGTGACGATCTCGACACTGCAGATCGCAGCTCCAACTAGCCGCCATCACCCTGCTCTCATCCGACGTGACGACGACGCAGGATCGGTCTCGCCACACAGCTCAGGATTGGTGGATGGGGAAGCCTGGCTCGGGTTGGTTCATACCCACCAAGCGTGCCGAATGGACGCGCGTCGGCCTGTGGCGCTAGCGTGCGTGGTGCGCGCTCGGTGGACGAGCGGCGAGGAGGATCTGATTGCTTGAAGCATTCGTATTCAACGAGATCGCCATCATCGTCAGGCACTGGTTCGAGATCGGCCCCGACGACAACGAGCACGGGACCAGAATCGAGATTCGTCGTCTCGTCAGCCACGAGCACCGCGGATCTGATTCGGCGCCGCAGCTGATCGAGATCGACGACATCATCTGGCGCGCAGATCTCTTCGACTCGCTGAGTGACAAGCCCGGGAACTTCGCCCGCGCCCATCATCACGTGCACTTCGATGGAATCGAGCCGGTCAATCGCGATTGGGACGATCGGCTCAGCGCGGATCCGTTTGGCTGGCTCGAGCAGCAGCTCGATGCGCTGCCCGAGCTTCTTTCAGCAAGCGGTGCGGCGCTCGAGGACCACGAGGCCGAGACCGCGGATGTCCGCCGCCATCTGCCCGCAATCATGTCCGCGGCACGCCGGTGCGCGGCCGCCGAGTGCACCAGCCCGCAACAGTGCGCCGGTCAGACCCGGGACACGACCGAGATAATCGCGATGCAGGCGTCCCTGTTTCGCAGCGACTCACCGGGCGGTCCGCGTGACCCGCGCGATCAGCCTGCCGCTGTCGCCCAGCCGTCTCGGGCTTCAGCTCCGAGGCGACCGTAAGCAGCAGTCAGATCCGAGCGCAAGCCACAGACCTCCTGCCCTGCGTGCAAGGAGAAGCTTCAACGTGGTCCTGAGATGCTCGGGGCCACGGCGAGACTGATCCCGAGGCACGGCGGCCCATAGTAACGACGGTCCAGACGAACGAACCACGGATCAGGCGTCCAAGAAATCAGCCGGGCGGTTGTCGCGCTGATGCCCGACACGCCCCGGACGAAGAACCCGGCGGCGAGGCCTGTTCGAGCCCCCTGCGCAACAGGTGACATCCCCCGACTCCGACGACGATCGGCCGGAGGGTTCGCCTGACGGCGAGTCGCCGCGACCTTCACGGTTTCAGCGTGCCCCGGGCGGACCGTCGCTGCTCAAACGCAGCACGACGGGTTTCTCTCATTTGTAGTCTCTCATGGCAGGCTGGTTGGATTGACTGCAGGCTGCACGATCGTGAAGTTGAGTGTTCTTGGCTTTGAGTGGTGTCCGGTGGAGTTGGTCGCGACGATCGTGAGCGCGTAGCGACCGGGCTTGAGCTTGCGCGTGCGTGACACGTGTCCGGCGAAATGGAGTTTGTGGGCGCCGGGGTGGACGCTAAGTCTCAGCGTGCCCGCAACGACCGTTCGCATACAGTGTGACTCATGCTCGTTGTTGGTCGTCTGGGCGACGCATCTGCTTCGGACGTCGCGGCCGTTGGTCTGCTTGCCGAAGGTGAGCCTAATGTGCGCCTGCTGGTCGACGTGGAACGAGAACGTCGTTCCGACCGGGACCTTCTTCGCGAAGCTAGTCGAGCGTGGGGTGCTGTGCTCGCGCCAGACCGCCGCCGACTGCCGCACGGCCGTGATCAGAGGCGGAGGGGTGGCATGGCGGCGCCTGGTGGCCAGCCCCGGTGGCCTAGTGCCGGCCGGTGGCGGAGTGACCCTGTACGTGGCGGTTTGTGTGGCGGCGATGCCGTCCGTATCGGTGGCGGTGGCGGTGAACGTGTGCTGGCCAAGGGTGGTCGTGTCGATCGCGGCGCCATCAGCGACGGTGCCGGCGCAGCTGGTGATCGTCGTGGCTGCGGGTGGGGAGCAGGAGTAGGAGGCGGCGACGGTCTGGCCTTGGCTGAAGGTGGCGCCGTTCGCCGGCGTGCTCAGGGTGATCGTCGGAGGTGGCCCGAAGACGTACGCCACACCCTCCAGGGACTGGGATCCAACCGTGTGGAAGGGAGCGCCGACGGTGACCGTCGTGCCCGAGGCCGTGATGCCGGCGCCGAGCACATCTCCGGCGGCGCCGTCTGACGCGGTCAGCTCCGCTGCCTGGGTTGTATCGGCCCATCCCGTGTCGGGTCGTGGGAAGACGTATGCCGCGCCTTGTGCAGGGTGGTCGCCGACGGTGTGGGCGACCGCGCTCGCGCTGATCAAGTCGCCGGACGCCGCGACCGTCGCCCCGAACAGGTCGCCGGTCGCGCCGGCTGAGGCGGTCAGCTCGGCGGTCTGAGTCCGGTTTTGCCAACCGAAGAACGGGCGGGTGTAGACGTACGCTGCGCCCTGATGGTCGAGTCCGACCTGGTGCTCGGGAGCGCCGGCGACGATCGTGTCGCCGGAGATCGCCACGGCGTCGCCGAGGTCGTCCCGGGGAGCGCCGTCTGACGCGGTCAGCTCCGCGGTCTGGGCGGCAGTCGCCCAGCCCGTTGAAGGTTGCACGAACACATAAGCCGCTCC
>DATNKY010000251.1:0-6859 GCA_035603155.1 Solirubrobacteraceae bacterium | reverse complement strand
GGTCAAGCGCTGCGAGCTCGTGTCCGGGGACCGGATCACCGGGCCCAAGCGCGCGCCGCGCCGATCTGAGCGATTCGCGTCGTTGATCCGGATCGAGACGATCAACAACCGGCCCGCGTCGGAGCTCGCCGACAGCGTCCGCTTCGACGATCTGCCGGCCGTATTCCCGGACGAGCGGCTGACGCTCGATTCAGAGGACCCGACCCTGAAGGCGATCGACTGGCTGACCCCGTTCGGAAAGGGGTCGCGAGTGACGATCGTCGGCGCGGCGCGGGCAGGCAAGTCTCACACGCTCAAGCAGATCGCGGACGTGCTTGCCCGCCACGAGGACCTGTCACTGCAGGTGGTGCTCGCCGGGGTCCGGCCGGAGGAGATATCGGGTTGGGGTCAGGACGGCGTCGCGCCGGTCGCCGCGCTCAGCTTCGCCGCCTCGGAGGACGCGCTCAACGCAGTCGTCGAGCCGGTCATCGATCAGGCCCGACGGCTCGCGGCGCGCGGCGCCGACGCGGTCGTGCTGATCGACTCGCTCGATGGCTCCAGCCCGCAGACGGCTCGTAAGGCGCTTGCGTCTGCCCGCAACATCGTCGACGGAGGTTCGCTGACGGTGATCGCGACGGCATCGGCACCGATCGGCGGCGAGACGACCGTGATCGCGCTCGACCACGACCTCACGAGCGTCGCCCGTTTCCCGGCAATCGACATCTTCGCGAGCGGCACGATCCGCGCCGAGCTCCTGGTCGGCACCGAAGGCGCCGCGGCGATCGCCCGGATGCGCGTCGAGGCGTCGGAGATCGCGGCCGAGTAGCTGCGCCCACTTGAGGTCTTCAGCGGCCTCAGTACGCCGTGCAGCGGCACCGATGGCGCGGTGAGGTCTTGTAGCGCGTGGCCTGACCGCGCAGCCACAACAGCTGATCGACCTCGGCGGCGCAGGCGCCCGGCCGCGCCGCGACGATCAACTCGACGGCGTGCACGGCGCACGCTCGGATCTCGACCTCCTCGCGCGACCCGTGCTCGATCAGCTCGCCGCGATCGATCCGTGCGACGAGCCGGGGGTCGAAGCTGAGGATTCCGTCCAGCCGCAGGACATGCGGGACGAGATTGTCGGCGAACATCGTCAGGCGCTCGATGTCGTCAAAGGCGGCGACGCCCGCCCGGTCGATGTCCGCCGCCGCGATCTGGGCTCGCTTGAGGAATGGGATCTCGAGCTCGTCATAACGCGAGCTGTCGGCGAAGCACGGCCAGGCGCCGAGCCGGGTCGCGAGCTCCGCGGCTGAGTGGCCGGCGGCGTCGACGACGGCCGTGAACGAGCCCCCGTGCTCGGCGCAGACCAGCCTCCCGAGCCGCGAGAGCGAGGCCGCGTACAGCGCCATCAGCTCGTGCTCGGGCGCCTGGCCGAGAACGTCCGCAATGGCCGGCGCGTCGAGCTCGGTCAGCTGGCCGGCGGTCCAGGGCCCGTAGCGTTCGGCGCGCTCCTGCAGGGCGGCCGCGATCGTGCCGTAGCCCGAGCGCCCGTCGCGCTTGCGCAGCGTGGGAAACCACCCCGAGCCGAAGTTGATCGCGTCGAGCTGGAGCCAGAATGCGGCGAGCTGCTCGCGGCCGCGCAGGCGCGGCTGCTCGTCGTTGCGCGGCCGATCGTCGAGCGCCAGCGCACTCGCGTACGGCGCGATCGCGGCGCGTTCGATCCGGATGCTGGCGGCGCGCTGCGCCACGAGCGCGCATACACGGCGGAGCTCGTCCATCGCGGACAGGATGACGGCCCGGGCTGCTCGGGATCGCCGCCGCTGCACCGGCAGAGGATGGCCTTCACAGACGGGTCGAAGCAGCCGCGCCGAACGCTAACGTGAATCGTTGCCGATGGCAGAGCAGACAACAGATCTCGAGGTGCTCCTCTCGGGGCTCAACGACCCCCAGCGCGACGCCGTCACATACGGCGACGGGCCGCAGCTGATCCTCGCCGGCGCCGGCTCGGGCAAGACGAGGGTCCTCACGCACCGGATCGCCTACCTGATCGCGACCGACGGCGCCAAGCCGAACGAGATCCTCGCGATCACGTTCACGAACAAGGCCGCGGGCGAGATGCGAGACCGAGCCGGGCTGCTCGTCGGCCGGCAAGTGCGGGCAATGTGGGTGATGACCTTCCATGCCGCCTGCGCGCGGATGCTGCGCGTCGAGGCGCCGCGGCTCGGATACACGCGCCAGTTCTCGATCTACGACAGCGCCGACTCGCGCCGGCTGGTCAAGCGGTGCCTCGATGAGCACGGGATCGACCCCAAGCGCTTCACGCCCGCGTCGGTCCAGGCGCAGATCTCGGATGCCAAGAACAAGCTCCGCGACGCCGACGCCTACGCTCAGATGGTCGGCTCGTTCTTCGAGCAGACGGTCGCCGACGTCTACCGCTCCTACGAGCGCGAGCTGCACCGGATGAACGCGATGGACTTCGACGACCTGCTCGTCCGCGCGGTCAACGTGCTCGAGCTGTTCCCCGAGGTCCGCGAGCGCTACGCGAACGGATTTCGCCACGTGCTGGTGGACGAGTACCAGGACACCAACCATGTCCAATACCGCTGGCTCCAGCTGCTGGCCAGCGAGCACCGCAACCTGATGGTGGTCGGCGACGATGCCCAGTCGATCTATGGGTTCAGAGGGGCCGATATCACCAACATCCTCGAATTTGAGGACTCGTATCCGGACGCACACGTGGTCAAGCTCGAGCAGAACTACCGCTCGACGCAGACGATCCTTGATGCGGCCAACGCGGTGATCCGCAACAACCGCGGCCAGAAGCCGAAGTCGCTGTGGACCGAGCTCGGGCAGGGCGATCCGATCAAGGTGCGAGAGCTCGACGACGAGCACGCCGAGGCGCGGTTCGTGACCGGGGAGATCCAGCGACTAGTCGATGAGGGGACGTCGCGGGCCGAGATCGCGGTCTTCTACCGGACCAACGCCCAATCGCGGGTGCTCGAGGACACGCTGGTACGGGCCGACATCGCCTACCAGGTGATCGGCGGGACGAAGTTCTACGAGCGAGCCGAGATCAAGGACGCGATCGCGTACCTGACGGTGCTCGTCAACCCGCAGGATGTCGGATCGTTCACGCGGATCGTCAATTCGCCGCGGCGGGGGATCGGCTCGACCTCGATCTCGCGCCTGCTCGCATACGCCAACACGACCGGCGAGACTGTCTGGGAGCTGGCGGTGGCGCCGGAGGGGGTCCCGGGCCTCGGCGCCGCCGCGATCAAGGCGCTGCGGCGCTTCATGGGCACGATGGAGGTTCTGCACGAGCGGTTCGAGTCGGGCGCGCCGGTCGCCGAGCTGCTCAAGGAGACGCTGCGCGAGACCGGCTATCTCGAGGCCCTCGAGGCCGAGCGCACGATCGAGGCGCAGGGCCGGATCGAGAACCTCGAGGAGCTGGTCAACGTCGCCGTCGAGTACGACGTGGCCGCCGCCGAGCAGGGGTCACTCGAGGAGTTCCTGCAGCAGATCGCGCTGATCGCCGATGCCGACACGCGGACCGACGACGAGGGCCTTGTGACGCTGATGACGTTGCACAACGCCAAGGGCCTCGAGTACCCGATCGTTTTCATGATCGGGTGCGAGGAGGGCGTGTTCCCGCATTCGCGCGCGCTCGACGAGGGCGGGCTCGAAGAAGAGCGCCGGCTGTGCTATGTCGGGATCACCCGGGCCGAGCGCGACCTGTATCTGACCTCGGCCCGTACCCGGACGGTGTTCGGCGCCCGAAACTTCGGCGCCACGAGCCGGTTCGTGTCGGAGATCCCGCCGGAGCTGACCGACCGCGAGAGCCAGGCACCCCGCGGCTTCGGCGCGATCCGTGCCCGTGCGACCTCGTGGGGCTCGCAACCTGACTCGCCCGTGCACGTCCCCGACGCACCGCCGCCGGCCGCCTTCCGGCTCGGAGACGACGTCGTCCATGCCGCGTTCGGAGAAGGCGTCGTGACCGGTGTCGAGCCCGGCGGGATCGTCGTGATCCGCTTCAGCACGGACCGGTCCGAACGCAAGCTGGTCGCCGACTTGGCGCCGATCTCCAAGCGCTGATCGCCGTTCCGCGTGACCGGCGCGATCGACTACCGTGAGCGCTGATGGCCGCCACTACCGAGAGCGACGGTGGGCCGCAGCCGCAGCCGCACCCGCGGGCGGCCGAACAGAGTCGAGCGAAGCAGCCGCGGATCTACCGGGGCGAACTGACCAGCGCCGTCAGCGCGCTGGGCCTGCTGGTGATCATGTTCGTGACCAAGTGGTACGGCGTCGCCGGGGTGCCGGATCCGTCGGCCGCGAGGCCCGCGATCTCGACGGCCGAGAACGCATGGAACGGACTCACGATCGTCCGCTGGGTGATGCTGGCGACGATCGTCGCCGCACTCGGCTCGGTCGTCGTGCACGCGTCGCAGCGGTCACACGGAACCCGCACCGACACGAGCCTCGTGATCGTCACGCTCGGGTCCCTCACGTCGCTGCTGTTGCTCTATCGCGTGCTGATCGTCCTGCCCCAATCAAGCAAGGTGATCGACCAGAAGCTCGGGGCGCTGCTCGGGCTCGCGTGTGCGTTCGGGATCGCGCTCGGCGGCCTTGAATCGATCCGCGAGCAGCGTACGCATTCGAGAGCGCTCTCTCTGCGCCCGAGACGTCGCCAGCGGTCCGAATCCGACCGCGCCGTGCTTCGACTGCCCGGTGCAAAACGCCGCGCAAGTCAGGCCGGCCCGCGAGATCTGGCCGACCAGGACTCGACGTAGGGTCGCCCGCCGATGCGATTTGCGCCATCTCGACTGCGCAGCGGCGAGTGGGCCGTCGCGATCAGCGCCGTGGTGCTGCTGGTACTCATGTTCGTGCCCGCCTGGTATGACCCGCGGGTCGGGGGCGTGGCGTCGCGCAACGGTTTCCACAGCCTCACGGGTCTGCGCTGGCTGGTCCTGATCACGCTCGCCACGGCGTTCGCGCTCGTGTTCCTCCAGGCGACGCGCCGGGCTCCCGCGATGCCGGTCAGCTTCAGCGTGTTCGTGACCGTCCTCGGCGCGCTCACGTCGCTGTGGATGATCTACCGCGTCCTGATCTCGTCGCCCGTATCGGGCAGTCTCTACGAGCAGACGGCGGCGGCCTACATCGCGTTGGCGAGCGTGCTCGCGCTGACCTACGGCGGGTACCGGTCGATGCGCGAGGAGGACAAGCCCGATCGGGCCCGCAACGAGGCGATCGAGACGGTCCACCTCGATGGGACGGCCTGAACGGCGGCCGACCCGCTCCGATCCGCACTCCTAGAATGGGGCGCGATGCTCGACCGCGCGCAGGTCCTACACGTCGCCCGGCTGGCGAAGCTCGAGCTCGACGACGAGGAGGTCGAGCGGATGGCGGCTGAACTGTCGAAGGTGCTCGACCACGTCGACCGGATTCGCGAGCTCAACCTCGACGACGTGCCGCCGACGTCCCACGTGGTCGACATCACGAGCGTTCTGCGCGAGGACGTGCCGATCCCCTGCCTGCCGCGCGAGGCGGTGCTCGCCGCGGCGCCCGAGCCGGTGGACGGCGGCTTCGGCGTTCCGAGTCCCGGCGCGTCAGCGCAGTGACCGACCTGATCGAGCTGACCGCGGCCGACGCGGCCGCCAGGGTTCGCGCGCGGGAGATCGAGCCTGGCGAGCTGTTTCACGCCTATCGCGAGCGCGCGGCCGCCAACGAGCTGAACGCGTTCACGTGGGTCGCCGACGGCGCGCCCGAGGGCTCGCCCGGCGTCGACACGGCGCTCGGTGGCGTCCCGATCGCCGTCAAGGACCTGTTCTGCACGGAGGGCGTCCCGAGCCAGGCGGGCTCGAGGATCCTCGAGGGCTACCGGCCGCCCTACACGGCGACCGTGGTCGGCAAGCTCTCCGCGGCGGGAGCGCCGTTGCTTGGCAAGACCAACCAGGATGAGTTCGCGATGGGGTCATCGAACGAGAACTCGGCCTTCGGCCCGGTACTGAACCCCTGGGACCGTGGGCGTGTCCCCGGCGGATCGTCGGGCGGCAGCGCGGCGGCGGTCGCGGCTGGGCTCGCGCCGTGGGCGATCGGCACCGATACGGGTGGCTCGATCCGTCAGCCGGCATCGCTGTGCGGGATCGTCGGCGTCAAGCCGACCTACGGAG
The DNA here is from genome assembly GCA_035603155.1 of Solirubrobacteraceae bacterium. Lineage (GTDB taxonomy): Bacteria > Actinomycetota > Thermoleophilia > Solirubrobacterales > Solirubrobacteraceae > Palsa-465. The sequence continues at coordinate 731 of DATNKY010000251.1, read as the reverse complement.
CGTGCTCGCGCTACGGGATGATCGCGTTTGCGTCATCGCTCGACCAGGCTGGACCGTTGACCCGTAACGTCACCGACGCCGCGCTGCTGCTCTCGCAGATGGTCGGTCACGATCCGCTGGACTCGACCTCGCTCGAGTTCCCGGGCCCGATCGAACTGCCGCGGGCGGAGGATCTACGCGGGATCAGGCTCGGAGTACCGGAGGACCTGCTCGGCGGCGCCGGAATCGAGCCGGGCGTGCGGTCGAGCTTCGAGGCGACGCTCGCGCTCGCGGAGGGACTCGGCGCGATCGTCGAGCCGTGCCGCCTGCCCCACGCACCGCATGCGCTGTCGGCGTACTACCTGATCGCGCCGGCCGAGGCATCGGCCAACCTGGCCCGCTACGACGGCGTCCGCTACGGCCTGCGCGTCGACGGCGACGCGGACCTGGACCGGATGTACAGCCACACGCGGGCGGTCGGCTTCGGGGCCGAGGTCAAGCGCCGGGTGATGCTCGGCACCTACGCGCTGTCGAGCGGCTATTACGACGCGTACTACGGCACCGCGCAGAAGGTGCGCACGAAGATCGCGGAGGACTTCGCGAGCGCGTTCGAGCGGTTTGACTTCGTCGTCACGCCGACGAGCCCGTGGACCGCGTTCGAGCTCGGCGCGAAGACCGATGACCCGCTCGCGATGTACATGAACGACTTCTGCACGGTCCCGATGTCGCTCGCCGGGATCGCCGGGATCTCG
>DATNKY010000246.1:0-2054 GCA_035603155.1 Solirubrobacteraceae bacterium | reverse complement strand
GATGCCGTCGCTGCCGATCGCGCGCTCGGGCTTTCAAGCGGTGAGCACCGCGGGGAGCGTGGTCGTCGTCGGTGGTGAGCAGGGGACGCAGACGGTGGCCGAGGTGGATCGGCTGGACCTAAGGACCGCTCGCTGGAGGCGACTGGCCGATCTGCCGGTCGCGCGCCATGGCCTCGGGGTGGTGGCCGACGGGCCGTTGGTGTTTGCCATCGACGGCGGTCCCCAGGCGGGCCTGACCATGTCGCGCCTGGTGTCGCGCCTGCGGGTGGCGTGACCCCGGTGGCCGGTGGGTAGGGCCGTCTTCACGGGACAAAGGTGTGCAATTGCTCCCGGCGCCTGACAAATCCCGCCCAAACAGCGGCGTGGCTGACGTGAGCGGGTACCTTGTCGGCCCCGGTTGCCCCCGCGCGTGTGGAGGCGCCCCGACCCGGTGGCCATGACATGCGCTATCTGAAGACAAGTGAAGCGGCGGCGCTGCTCAACGTCTGCTCGAACACGCTGCGGTCGTGGGAGTCGAGGTTCGATTTCCCCGCGCCGCTGCGATCCGCGGGTAATCACCGGATGTATCTGCATTCCGAGGTGATCGCGCTGCGCGGGACGCTCCAGGATTGTGTTTCGATCTCGTCAGCGGTTCGCCTGGCGCGCGAGGGCCTCGCGGCGGGCGACAGATCGCTCATCGCCGCGTTGGGCGACTATGACCGGGGGCGCGCGGATCTCGCGATGGAGGCAGCGCTGGGGTCACGCTCGGTGCAGCGGTGCGTGGAGGAGGTGCTCCTACCCGCGCTGGAACAGATCGTTCGCGAGCGCACGCTCGAATCGGCCACATGGGCGTTCGCTGCGCAGTGGGGGGCCGATTGGCTGCGCCGCGCGACTCGGCTGGCGGCAGCCCGGTCGCGTTCACTGTCGATCGTGCTGGGCGACGCGTCGCTCGGCGACCTGGACCCCGACGCCCCGCACATTCGCGCGCTGGAGCTCTTCTGCGTGCGGGCCGGGGCCAACACGATGAGCCTGTCAGTCCGCGGCGTCGCGGGCATCCGTGACGCACTACAGGCGCAGCGTCCGGACCTCATCGTGATCGCCGGCGGGGGCACGGCCGACGACGCCGTCGCGACCTGGGCCCGCTCAGTCAGACTCGCCGCGGGTCCGACACCGATCGCTCTGTACCGACGGGGAGACCACCTCGCGCGGATGCCGACCACGGGCACCACCGTCTTGCCGACCCGCGCGAGTGATGCGCAATATCGCCTCACCGAACTACTCGAAAGCACACGCACGACAATGACGCGGCCGGGATCTGCAACCGCCCGCTCTTCGAACCTCGTTACGACCTAACCGCAGGCCGACAGCGCTGTCACGCCGGTATGGTCGCCGCCGCCAGATCAAGCGCGGCCAGAAGGGTCCGCCGGACGAACGTGGACGTCGCAGCAACTTCTCCCGCTCGACCACTCCGTCTGGCTCCCGCCCACGCTCGTTCAGGGTTGGTTCGTCCGAAGGTCGCCGCGGCGGCATGAGCGGGACGAAAGCGTGCGATGGTCTCGCGCGGCCGAGCTGAAGGCTCGGTAGCCGCCGTTCGGACCCTCGTCGTACACGGCCGAGGGGCCGTAGGCGGGTCTAGTCCCCCCAGTCGAGGGTGCGCGGGGCCGCCGGGACGCCCGTGTTCTCGCTGCGTAGCTGTTGGGTCTCGGGGAGGCATTCGAGCTTGTGGAGTGAGTGTTTCTCGATCTGGCGGATTCGCTCGCGCGTCACGTTGAACCGGTGTCCGATCTCATCGAGGGTGCTCGGATGCTGACCGTGGAGCCCGTAGCGAAGCTCGATGACGCGGCGCTCGCGGTAACTGAGTCCGTCAAGCGCCTCGTGCAAAGCTGTCTTGGCGATCGCCATCACGGCGAGGTCGTAGGGGGACTCGCTTCGTTCGTCGGCGATGAGCTGGCCGAACTCCGAGCCTTCGTCGTCGCCGATCGGCTTCTCCAGCGAGATCGGTGCTCTCGTCGAGTGCTGGATCGCCTCGACCTTCTCGGGAGTGAGCCCGGCCACGAGATCGGCGATCTCCTCGG
>DATNKY010000574.1:0-4729 GCA_035603155.1 Solirubrobacteraceae bacterium | reverse complement strand
CGTGTCAGAGACGACGACCCACTCCTGCCACCCGGTCAGGCCCTGCACGAGCTGCCCCTCCCGATAGCCATCGTGCTTGGAGGCGACCACCTGGCCGAGCCCACCGGCGCGCATCACCTCGCCAATCCCCACCGGGGGAAGATACGTCGGCGTCTCTGCGAGCCAGGCGCGGTTGGTCGGGTCCAGCGAGATCCACTGCGTACGGACGAGCGCCTGGCCGTCCTCGATCTGGGGGATCGGATCCTCCACGAGCTCGAACGTGTCGCCGGTGATCCGGCCCTTCGGGCGGTTGCGCAGAATGAAACGGCGGTTTGAATCGGCCATCGTTGTGCCTATGCCTGCCCGGGCTCGGCCTGGTTGGGCTCGGCCTCCTGAGACTCGGCCCGGTTGGGCTCGGCTTGTTCGGGGTCGTCGAGCGCGTTCGCGATCTCCTCGATCGCGGCCTGCTCGCTCGGGCTGACCTCGACGCCGTGCTCGCGGTGTGCGTGCGCGACCTTATCGGTCAACGTCATCACGAACCGCCGGTAGTCATCGAGCTCCTGCGCCGTCGCCTTCCGTCCCAGCAGCGCGACCGCGTCGCGCAGATGCTGGAGGCCCGCCTGCTTGAGCTCCTCCGGCGAGTGGTAACGCGTGTGGTCGGCCTTCGGCTTGGCCGCGGCGATCGCGTCGAGCAGCTCGCTCTGACCGTGCTCCTGGCGCGCATCCGTGTACGCCTTCGCCATCGCGATCGTCTCGCGAAACGTTCCGCCGCGCTGGGCGGTGACGACGATCATCCCCGCGCTCGGCGGGCCTTCGAGCACGAGATCCCACTCCTGCTCGGTGAAATCAGCCTTTCCGGTCATCGTGGCTCCTGTCGGTCGGCTACTTGACGCGCGTCCGTCCCTCGACGGCATTTGCGCTTCGCCGGGGCGCACTCCGTTTCCCGGCCTCGCTCTGTGTGGCCGTGAGCCTACCGTGACCCGTCCGCCGTTAGTGGGGCCCACGTGCACGGCGTTGGCTAGAGTCGCGCGGATCCGAGCTCTGGTAGCGACAGCCCTCGTGGCACTTGCCCTGGCGGGCTGCGGCTCCAGTCGATCGGCGACCACCGAACACGCGGCCGTGACACGCCATCCGACGACGACCGCGGCCGTAGATGTCCGGTCTCGCCCCCACGCGATCGAGCCTGTGGCGGGGCAGGCAGCGACGAAGGCGGCAAATCCGACACCGACGGCGGATCCGCCACCGACGGTGTCACAGACGCCGCCCGGGACCCCGAGCCCGAGCGATCCGGCGACGGTCACACGGGCCCCCGCGAAGGGAGCGCCAACCGACGCCCAGGTGCGCGCCGCCGTCGCGCGCCTCCAGCTCGCCGTCGCCCGCTATCACCTCGACCGGCTCGACTTCGCCAACAGGCTCCTGAACCCCGACCAGCTGCCGCCGGGCCAGTGGAACGTCAGCATCGCGTCCTTCTACGACCTGTATGGGAACGGCGTCGCCTGCGGCGGGATCCTGCATCCTTCGACGCTCGGGGTCGCGAACAAGACGCTGCCGTGTGGCACGAAGGTCATCTTCCGCTACGGAAACCGGGCGATCGAGGTGCCGGTGATCGACCGTGGCCCCTACATCCCCGGACGGGAGTGGGACCTCACCGGCGCCACCGCCGAGGCGCTGCGATTTCCGGGTCTCGGGCCGATCCAATGGCGGCTCGCGGGCTGAGCGCAGATCACCGAGTGTGATGGACCTCCTGTAGCCCGTACACAGGCGTCTCGATCCCGACCGCGCGGGCCTTCAGTTGCAGCGCCAGGTAGAGCGAGTAGTGGCGTGACTGGTGCAGGTTGCCCCCGTGGAACCAGAGCGCGGGCACCTGCGTCGGCTTCCACATGTTTCGTTGTTCGCCCTCCCAGGGGGCGGGGTCCTTGCTCGTGTCGGACCCCAGACCCCACACCTTCCCGACACGGTCTGCGACCTCCTGGGAGATCAGGTCCGCGGCCCAGCCGTTCATCGAGCCGTAGCCGGTGGCGTATACGACCAGATCGGCTGCAAGCTCGGTCCCGTCCTCGAGCACGACGGCGTGCTCGGTCAGGTGGTCTACCTGTCCGTGCGCGAGCTTGACCCGGCCATCGGTGACGAGCTCGGCAGCGCCGACGTCGATGTAGTAGCCCGATCCGCGACGGAGGTACTTCATGAACAGGCCGGAGTCGTCGTCGCCCCAGTCATGCTCGAATCCGGCGCTCTCCAGGCTCGCGTAGAAGTCCTTGTCGCGCTCGCGGATCTCCTGATAGACGGGGATCTGAAGCTCGGCCATGATCCGGTACGGGATCGACGCGAAGATGAGATCGGCCCGCTCGGTGGTGACCCCGGATGCGACGGCGTCCTCGGAGTACAGCGGGCGCAGCGCGATCTCCATCAGCGAGTCCGAGCGGACGATGTGGGTCGAGGAGCGCTGCACCATCGTCACATCGGCGCCGACCTCGTAGAGCGCCGCACAGATGTCGAACGCCGAATTGTTCGAGCCGACGACGACGACGCGCTTGTCGGCGTAGGCGTCCGGGCCGGGATGCTCGGACGAGTGGTGCTGCTCGCCGGCGAACGTCTCCTGGCCGGGGAAAGCCGGCCTGTTCGGTTTGCCGGACACGCCGGTCGCGAGGACGAGCTGGTTGGGCCGCAGTTGCACGTTCTGGCCGTCGCGCTCGAGCGTCACATCCCACTCGCCGGCCGCCTCGTCGTAGCGAGCGGCGGTTGCCGTCGTCGAGCCCCAGTAGTTGACCTCCATCACGCGCGTATACATCTCGAGCCAGTCGGCGATCTTGTCCTTGGGCGAGAAGACGGGCCAGTTGTCGGGGAACTTCACGTACGGCAGGTGGTCGTACCAGACGGGGTCGTGCAAACACAGCGACTTGTACCGGCCACGCCATTGATCGCCCGGGCGGGGATGGCGGTCGGCGACGATCGTCGGCACGTCGAGCTGACGCAGGCGGGCGGCGAGCGCGATCCCACATTGCCCACCACCGACGATCAGCACCTCGGGCTGCCTGCTGACGCCGAGCTCCTCGGCCTCGCGGCGGCGCTCCTCGAGCCACGTCTGGCGGTCGGGCCGCACGCCATGCAGCGCTCCTTTTGGTCGCGACGGTCCACGGTGCTCCTCGTGCCCCTTGAGCTCGTACAGCGCGGTCAGCAGCGTGAATGCCTGACCGTCGACGAGCCGCAGGTACCCCTCGCCGCGGCCGAACTCGGTCTCGAATCCCAGCCACGCCTCGATCACACCGTCGGTCTCGGTCGGCGAATCGGTCACGTGGAAGTCACGCGGGCGCGCGCTGTCGAGCGTGTGCTCGAGCATGTCGCGCACTCCGTCCGGCCCCTCGACGGTCTTCAGGTTCCAGGTCAGCGCGACCAGGTCACGCCAGAAACTCGTGCTCGCGAACAGGTTCGCCGCGGCGCCCGCATCCCTGTCCGCCAGGGCGGCGTTGAAACGCTCGAGCCACTCCGAGACTGTCCGCTCGACGGCGCCGGGCTCGGCGGTTGCGACGGTGTCGGTCATGTTCTCTCCCCCTGGATCGCTTGGCCATAACAGTCTGCCCAATCCGGCGCCGGGAAGTGGCGGCGACGGTCAGCCCGGAGCGGATATGACGAGCTTCGTCCGCTCCGGGCCGAGTCCACTGCGCCCCCACCCAAACTCCGAAATCCGCCCCCAAAGAAACGTCAACGAGAACCGCGGCAAATAGTTGCGGCTTGGAGACCCTCGATCGACGCGAGACGACGATCGAGCCCCAGGTGACGATCGCGCAGTCCGCCGCCGACTCGTGGTGGCAGTTCATGACAGGATCCGCTCATGGCGTTGCGACGGATCTCAGGGACGCTCGCCGCATCCGTGACGCCGCTACGCGACGGCGGTGAGCGGCTCGACGAGGACGCCTTCGAGCCACTGCTCGACTTCTACGGCGCGAGCGGCATCGAGGGCGTGCTCGTACTGGGCACGACCGGGGAGGGAATCGCCCTCGATCGAACCGAACGTCGCCGAGCGGCGGAGCTGTCGATCGCCGCTGCCGGGGCGCTGCACGTGATCGTCCACTGCGGAGCGCAGACGACGTCGGAGACGAACGCGCTCGCAGCCCACGCCGCGCAGGCCGGCGCCGACGGCGTCGCCGTGATCGCGCCGCCGTACTTCCGGCTGGGGACGGAGGAGCTGGTGGAGCACCTGGTGGCCGCCGCTGCGGCGTGCGAACCGCTGCCGTTCTACATCTACGAATTTGCCGATCGCAGCGGGTACCCCGTGCCACCCGCGGTCGTCAGCGAGGTCGGCGAGCGGGCTCCGAACCTGGTCGGGATGAAGGTGTCAGACAAGCCGTTCGCCAACGTCGAGCCGTACCTGAAGCTCGGACTGGACGTGTTCGTCGGCGCCGAGAGCGTGCTCGTCGAAGGTCTGGCGCACGGCGCGGCCGGCGCCGTTTCCGGGGTCGCGGGGGCGTTTCCGGAGTTCGTCGCGGCGCTCGTCCGGGAGCCGGCCGCCGAGCGCGAGGCGCTCGTCGGATCACTCAGGGAGCTGCTCTCCCGTCACACCTTCCAGGCGTCGGTGAAGGCGGCGCTCGCGCTGCGCGGCGTGCCTCTGCGGGAAGACGTCCGGGCGCCGCTGCGCCCGCTGAACTCCGAGGCACGGCACGAACTGGGGTCAGAGCTCGAGCGGCTGCTGGGCGCCGGGGCGCTCACGCGCCCGGTGCGGGTATAGCCTCGGCCTCAGACGCAGCATCGGCGT
>DATNKY010000030.1:0-2894 GCA_035603155.1 Solirubrobacteraceae bacterium | reverse complement strand
GACGCTGCATAACGGGGTGGGGCCGGCGAAACGCTTTCATCGGGCGGCGCTGCGCCGGGTTCGGCCGTTCGGTAGCGGCACGAGTGCCCTGGGTGACGGCGGATATGGGCTCAGGTCTGGTGCGGCGCCCATTGAAACCGGCGAAGCGCGACCACGGCGCCCACCACACCCCAGATTACGACGATCAGCAGGTCGCGTCCGGACCAGGCTGAGCTCGCCGGATGGCTGAAGGTCCTGAACACGGCGGTGATGAAGTGGCGGATCGGGAAGAAGGTCGAGATCTTGGCCAGCGCCGAGCCGGATTTGAGCGGGAACCACAGACCTGAGAGGAACAGCAGTACGAAGAACACGGTGCTGGTCACCGGCCCGGCGGCCTGCTGGTTGGGAATGAATGTGCTCATCGCGATCCCGAGTGCGGCGAAGCTGAGCCCACCGAGCACGAGCACGACGATCAACGCACCGATCCCCGATGCGTTCGATGGCAGGTGAACCCCAAACGCCCAGCGTCCCACCGCGAGCATCAGCACGACCTGCGAGAACGCGATCAACAGTGTGCTGAGCAGGATTGCGGTCAAAAGCGTCCAGGTAGGCAGCGGACTCAGCCGCAGACGTTTGAGCAGCCCGGTCTCGCGGCGGATGACCAGAGTGATCGCCAGGCTGTTGAACGACGCGGACATCACCCCGTAAGCGATGAAGCCCGGGACGTAATACTGGACAAGCTTGATGTTGTGCAGGTAGCTGACCCGCGAGGACCCGGCGCTCGCACCGAGCAACAACAGGAACAGGAGCGAGAACCCAACTGTGAAGATCGCCCCGACCGGGTTCAGCCAAAAGGACAGCTGCTCGTAGTAGACCTGCCTGACCACCAGCCGCAGCCCCGCCATCGCCGAGCGCGATGGGAGGATCGATTCGCTCCGCGCGCTCAATCTCGGACCGGCGCTCCAGCCGCCGAGTCGGTCTGGAAGCGGTCAGGGCCGGCGCCAGTCAACTGCAGATAGACGTCCTCAAGCGTGTGGCGACTGACGGTCAAACCGGTCAGCCGAACCTCATGCTCAAGCGCCCAGCGGGTCAACTCGTAAAGCGTCTCGAGCTCACGGTCCGTCCGCAGCTCAACGGACGGCCCATCGCCGACGACCGCCACGGGCAGATCGGCGGGCGTGAGGCCAGCGGGTAGCTGAAAGCGGATCGTCGCGGCACCCTGGTCGCGACCGCCAAGTGACGCCGGCGGCCCGTGGGCCACGATCTTGCCCGACGCGATAATCGCCACCTGGTCGGCCAGTGCCTCGGCCTCTTCCATGTAGTGCGTGGTGAGGATCACCGTCGTGCCCTCAACGGCGAGCCTGCGCACCAGCTCCCACGAAGCTCGCCGCCCCGCCGGATCAAGCCCGGTGGTCGGCTCATCAAGGAACAACAGCGCCGGATTGCCCACAATCCCAAGGCCAACATCCAGCCGTCGCTGCTGACCCCCCGACAGCGTCTTGACCTTTGCATCGGCCTTCTCCGCCAGGCCGATCAGCTCGATCACCTCACCCACCGGCCGCGGCGCCGGGTAATAACCGGCGTTGCGCTCGAGCACCTGGCGGACCGACAGAAACGGCTCGACCGCAAGCTCCTGCAAGACCACCCCAAGTTGGCTGCGCAGCCGCCGCCCCGACCGGCGATCACCCGGGTCGATCCCCAGCACCCTCACCTCCCCCGCGTCGCGCTCGCGGAATCCCTCCAGGATCTCGATCGTCGTCGTCTTGCCCGCCCCGTTCGGACCCAGCAGCGCGAACACCTCACCCGCGTCGACCTCGAAGCTCACCCCATCGACGGCGCGGACCGATCCGTACGACCTAACTAATCCACGAACGCTTACCGCCGGCACGCTTCACCTCACCGCAAGAGAATCGGTGGCTCTGAGCCCGAGGTGCTCGGGCGTGTGGCGACAGCCGAGCGAGCGGCTCGGCAAAGGCGATCGCGTTCCCGTCGGGATCGGGAATCTTGACGTGACGGACGTCGTTCGAGTAGGTCTCGATCGGTTCATGCTCGATGCCCTCGACCTCGACGCGCTCCAGGAGCGCATCGAGCCCGCTGACGGCCAGGGTGATGCGGCCCGCGCCCGCCTGCGGTGCGTTTGGCTCGATGAAGAGCCAAGCGTGCTCGTCCATCTCCCAGAGCATCTCGTGGCCGACGCGATGGTCCGGGGGGCGTCCGAATAAGCGCGTGTACCAGTCGATGCTCGCGTCGAGATCGGACACCGGCACGCCGGCGAAGAGATGGGTGATCCGACTCGTCTCAGGACCAGCCTCCATGTCAGCTACAGCCTCCACGCATCGTCTCGCTCGCTCATAAGACCGGAAGCAGGCGTCGAACTCATCGGTCGCTGCCGCTTCGTCGCCGATCGAGCCATCAGCAACCTGTTGCTTCTTCGCCGCCTGATGCACCCAAAAGAAGAACGTCTACCCGAGCGCTGGCGTTCGAGGGGCCTGTGGTCCGTGAAACGGGGAGTCGCGGCACACCCACTTCACGAATCGGTCTGGAGAAACTCGAGCACCCGCGCGGTCAGCAGAGCCGTGGCGTCAGCATCGTAGGACGGTAGGTCGGAGTCGGCGAAGTAGTGCTCCGAGCCCGAATACAGGAAAAGCTCGGCGTCATCTGCAGACGCGACCAGCGCACGCGCAGCATCGAGGTCGCCCTCTTCGACGAAGATGGGGTCAGATGCCATGCCGTGCACCTGCACGGGGACGCCTACCGGCCAGGCGCCGAACTCCGACACGGGGACGCAGGAGTAGAAGAGCAGAGCGCCTCGCGCACCCGCGCGGGTCTGGGCGAGGTTCTGGGCGGGAAGCACACCGAGCGAGAAGCCGGCGTATACGAGGCCTTTGGGCAACGCCTCCGCGGCGTGTCTGCCG
>DATNKY010000048.1:0-5714 GCA_035603155.1 Solirubrobacteraceae bacterium | reverse complement strand
CCAGAATCACGCGCTGGTCACGGCGGGGTTCGGGACATTCGCGAGCACCGGCAGCATCGACGCCAATAACTACGTGAGCGCTGCGGCGACGCCGGACGGCAAGCTCGCGCTGGCATACCTGCCCAAGGGCGGCACCATCACCGTCGCGCTGAGTCAGATGCTCGCTGGCGGCTCGACCGTCGCTCGTTGGTACGACCCCTCGAACGGCAGTTTCACGAGCATCAGCGGTAGCCCATTCGCGGATACCGGTAGCCAGAAGTTTACGACGCCCGGAAACAACAGTGACGGCAACAGCGACTGGGTGCTCCTCTTGCAGGCAAGTTCTGCGGCACCACCCAGTTCCCCGGCCCCGGTCGGTCCCACGAATACGAAGGCTCCGACGATCGGTGGAACGCCCCAGCAGGGCGACACCCTGACGGCCTCGCAGGGGACGTGGACAGGCGACACGCCGATGACCTTCGCTTACCTCTGGTCTGACGGAACGACTGGCAGCACGGACACACTCGGCGCGTCGGACGTGGGCCAGAACATCACCGTGAGGGTCACCGCGACCAACGATGGTGGGAACGCCTCGGCCACGAGTTCGAGCGTTGGTCCCGTGACGGCTTCAACCCCACCGTCTTCATCGCCGACTGGCGCTGCGAACCTCTGGATCAGCCCGTCGGGCGGCAGCTGTACGCGGCAGTCCACGGCTGGTGCCGAAGTCCCGTCGCAGGACTGCGGCGACATGGGCACCGCCTACTCGAAGGCGCAGTGCGGTGATGTCGTGAACGTTGACGCTGGCGACTACGCCACGGAGCAGATCCTCAAAGAGAACACCGCCTTGGATAACTGCTCCAGCCCAGTCGTGTTCCAAGCCGCCCCCGGATTCGACAGGTCTCAGGTGATTATGGGTGACGTGGACGGCAACAGCATCGACTCCGGCGACTTCGGCCCCACCGCTAACTGGTGGGAGGTCAAGGACATGACGATCCCGGGACGCATAGTTGCCGACAACTGCGAGTTCAACACCAACGGCTGCTCGAACCCCTCGCACAACGTCACCGTGGACAACGTGAAGGCTGGAACCGTGTGGGGCTTCGTGAACAACCTCACGGTCGAGAACTCAAACTTCGGCCCGTGCTACAACCTCGGCTCCGGCTTTTCCGATCAGGGCAACAACGGCGACAAGCTCGTCAGCCCTGACCCGAGTGTGAGGTGTGACGACAACTTCAAGTGCTGCGGCGCGCATAGCGTCGTCAAGAACAACGTCATCCACGACTTCCTAGACGACAACTCAGACCCGGCGACGGACCACTTCGAGTGCATGTTCGTCGGGTCGGCTGTCGATGTGACGATCGAGGACAACAAGTTCTACAACTGCCAGATCTACGACATCTTCATCCAGAACGCCGGCGCTGGTCCTCTAGTCATTCAGGACAACTGGTTCGGTCCAGGTTTGGGGGGAATGGGTTCGTGTACGGCCGATCGACAATGCCCATCGCCCACGGGTGGTGGTGCGAACAACTGGAACGTGACCGACGGTGACAACAGCGGCAGCCCACCCACCACGAACGTCCTGATCCGCTACAACAGCTTCGACCCGGCCGCCGGCTTTTCAAACCAATCGAATGCGAGCGCGAACTCTGGTCCGACGTGGCGGTTCGTCGGAAACATCATGGGCCAGGGCGGCTGTCAGAGTCAGTTCACCTATAGCGACAACCTGTGGCAGTCCGGTGGTCCGTGCGGCACCGGGGATGTCACGACGACGACCAACCCGTTCGTGCTGTCCGGACAGAAGGATTCCCTCGATGACCTGCACGTCAAGTGCGGATCTGCGGCGGCGAACATCGTCCCCTCGGGGAGCGGCGATTCTGCCCTCAGTACCGATATCGACGGACTCGCTCGCACGTGGCCGTCGGACGCGGGAGCGAGCGTCGAATCATCGTGCGGGACGTAGGTCCCCTGTGACGACGACCCAAGCATCCCGAGTATTCGAAGCCCTACTCAGAAAACCGCTCGCAGGGCGGCCGTAGTTACGATCGCGATCAGGAAGACGATGACGAGCGAACGGCCGAGGCGGAGCGCGATCGCGCCTGCGCCGACCCCGGCGACCGTGCGCCAATCGGCGGTGTAGCGTCCGTTGGCGTCGAACAGGTCGGTGACGACGAGCGCAGTGAGCATCGCGACTGGCAACAGACCCGCGATCCGCTGCACGCGAGGGTGGTTGAGCACGGACGCGGGGAGTGAGACGCCGGCGAGCTTGAGCGCGTAGCAGCCCAGCGACGCGGCGATCACCGTAGCCCACACGGCCTTCATCGCTGCGCTGCACCGAGACCAGCCGGGCGATCGCGCTCGGCGTCTGCGCGTCCCCGTTGCTCGCGGGGCCGCGCGGGGATCAGCCCGGCCGCGACTGCGACCGTGGCGGCGGCGATGATCGGGACTCCGGCGGGCGCGATCGTTACCAGACCCAGCGCAACTGCGGCGGCCCCGAGCGCGACGGTCGGGCCTCGGTCGCGGGAGAGCTGCGGCCACAGGAGCGCAAGGAAGATTGCGGGCGCGGCGGCGTCGAGTCCCAGCGCGGACGTGTCGATGCCCCGCCCGATCAGAGCGCCGGCCACGGTGCCGAGGTTCCAGAGCATGAACAAGATCAGCCCGGTCGCCCAGAATGCGAACCGGCCCGCGCGTGGAGTGCGCTGAGTGACCGCCATCGCGGTGCTCTCATCGATCACGAAATGGGCGGTCCAGAGGCGGCGCAGTCCACGAGGCCGAAGGATCTGCGTGACGGGCACCCCGTAGAACGCGTTGCGCAGGCCCAGCAGAAGCGCCGCTGAGAGCGCGGCCAGCGGCGAACCGCCGGCGCCGAGAATCCCGACCAGAGCAAACTGCGACGCCCCGGTGAACATCACCAGGCTCAAGAGGACGGCTTGGATCAGGCGCAGACCGGACGCGACCGCCACGGCGCCAAATGTGACCCCGAACACCCCGGCGTAGAGCCCGATCCCGAGCGCCGCGCGAGTGATCGCCGGACGCTCCTCGAACGCCTCCGGTTCTGAGTGCTGATCGCCGGGGCGAGCGAAAGGCGTCGTGGTCGTGCTCACGCGCACACCCTAGGCCGAACGGTCGGCTATGCGATGGCGAATATGGCGCTGATCGCCGTCAGATGCGCAATAATTCAACTGGTGGATGCGATTGATCGCAAGATAATTGCTGAACTGCAGCGGGATGGGCGCCTGTCGAATGTCGAGCTCGCCGACAGGGTGGGCCTGACACCAGCGCCGTGCCTGCGTCGCGTCAGGCGCCTGGAGGACGACGGTGTGATCCTCGGCTACGTCGCGCGGGTCGACCCGCGGGCGATCGGCCGCGGGTTCGAGGTGCTCGTGAACGTCGACCTGACGAGGAAGGACCGAGCCACGTTCGAGGCGTTCGAGAGCACAGTCGCTGCGTTCGACGAAGTGATCGAGGTGCGCCGCATGTTCGGGCTCCCGGACTACCTGATCCGTGTCGCGACGGCCAGCCTCGAGAGCTACGAGACGTTCGTCTCGACGCGCCTTGGGGATGTTCCCGGGGTCGACAAGCTCGACTCACACCTCACGATGAAGCTGATCAAGTCCCCGGATCACGCCGTCAGCGGAGGGCCGCTGCCGGCACGCAAGGTGTAGTAGGCGCCGATCCCGGGAAGGATCGGCCCACATGGAACGCGGTGATCGGGACCGGCGTCCTCTCGATGCGGCTGAGGCCGCCTTCGTTCTCGACCTCGATCCAGATCTGGGCCGAGGCGTGAACGTCGAGGAATGGGACGCTGCCCGACGAGCATGCCGAGGCACGCTGCTGCGCCTGTCCGACGGCGTTTGGGACGTGCCGCTACTGGCTGGCGAACGAGATGACCTATTGGGACTGCTGATCGTCGACGGGCTCTTGTGTCGCGAGGTGTCGCTCCACGACCGCCACATGCTCGAGCTGCTCGGCCCCGGAGCTGTACTTCAGCTTCCGGTCGTCTCCGAGCGGCCGCGACTTGGCGGAGACATCCGTCTGACCGCTGTCACCGGGGCGATGCTCGTCGGGCTCGGCGCGTCGTTCATCCATGCCGCCGGCCGATGGCCGACCCTGCTGCCGGCAATCCACCGCCGCCTCGAGGCGCAGCGGGAGCATCTTGCGATTCAGGGTCTGATCGCCCACCTGCCGCGGGCCGAGCACCGGCTGCTGCTCCAGCTCTGGCATCTCGCCGACCGATACGGCCGCGTAACCCCGGAGGGCACGCAACTGCCGCTTCCGCTCAGGCACGATCTCCTGGGCCAGCTTGCCGCCTGCCGCCGTTCGACGGTCACGCTCGCGATCGGGGCGCTCGCATCCGAGGGGTGCATCCGGCGGATGGCGGACGGCTCGTGGCTTATCACCGCGATCGCGGAGCGGCGCGTCGACGCGATCGCGCGCGGCAACGGGACGGCACGGGTCCTCGGTGAGTCGCTGATGCGACCGCGAAGCTCCGCCAGACGGCGGGTCTCGAGCCAGGGGCAGGACGGGCACGAGCCGGCGGTGCGCTATCGTCGCCGACCGATCAGATGGAGCTCTGACGAGGGCGCGGTGGCCACCGGTTTGCCGCCCCACAAACCGCCCGGCTGAAAAAGGGCTGATGGCTCCTTTCGCACACCACCGACTCGCTGCGAGAGGATCAATTGACCAGACACCGACTGACCGCGGCCTGCACACCGGACTGCGGTGCGGACTGACAGGCGCGAACTGGCAGCGATCTTCGTCGGCGGCGCGATCGGAGCCGTCGCGCGGGTCTGGCTGTCGACGAGATTCGCGGCCGGCCCCGCCCAATGGCCGTGGACGACGTTTGCGATCAACGCCACAGGGTCGCTGGCGCTCGCGTATTTCGCGACCCGGCTGCAGGAGCGGCTGCCGATCTCGACCTACCGGCGACCGCTGCTCGGCACCGGGTTCTGCGGTGCCTACACGACCTTCTCGACGATGCAGGTCGAGATCCTGCGGATGCTGGATCACCACCGATACCCGCTCGCGCTCGCGTACGGGGTCACGAGCATCGCCGTCGGGTACGCGGCGATCTGGACAACGACCGCACTCGTGCGTCGGTCGCGGAGAATCGTGTGAGCGCCTGGGTCTGGGCCGCGGTGCCCGTCCTCGGCGGTCTCGCGGCGATCGCGCGCTTTCTCGTGGACGGTCTGATCAGCGGTCGCGCCCGAGCCGATTTTCCGCTCGGAACGCTCGCCGTCAACGCCAGCGGAGCGTTTCTGCTCGGCCTGCTGGCCGGACTCGCGCTCGAAGGCGACGCGCTGGTGCTGGCCGGCACCGCGACGCTCGGCTCCTACACGACGTTCTCGACCTGGATGCTCGAGACGCATCGTCTGGCAGAGGATGGGGAGCTGACGCTCGGCGTCGTCAACGCGTCGCTCAGCCTCGCCGTCGGCGTCGGTGCCGCCGCGCTCGGCCGGCTGCTCGGAGCGCACGCGTGAACCACGACTGCCTCAAGCTGACCACCTATTTCGGCGAGCGCGACAGGACCGAGGACGGTCTGCTGGCCGACAGGCTGCTCGACATCTACGGCGAGCACCGCATTCAGGCCAGCGTGCTGCTGCGCGGCGCGGAGGGCTTCGGAGTGCTGCATCACCTCCACACCGACAGATTGCTTTCCCTGTCGGAAGATCTCCCGGTCGTCTCGGTCGCGGTGGACCGCCGGGAGCGGATCGAGTCGATGCTCGAGCTGGTGCTGC
>DATNKY010000091.1:0-7776 GCA_035603155.1 Solirubrobacteraceae bacterium | reverse complement strand
CCGGGCCACAATCGGCGCACCTCGCAAGCCGGATGCGGGTCGAGCAGATTCTGTTCGAGCGGGTTCCTGACTCTGTGGCGCTGCGCGCGTCGATCGTGATCGGTGCCCGCTCGCGAGCGTTCCGTTTCCTCGTCCGGCTGGTGGAACGACTGCCGGTACTCGCGGTCCCTGGGTGGCACGAAAATTCCACGCAGCCGATCGACGAGCGTGATGTGATCGAGTTCCTCGTCCGCGCAGCGACCGGCGACGCGGTCGGGGGACGCTCACTGGATGTCGGCGGCCCGGACGTGGTCACCTATGGGCAACTGATCGAGCGGATCCGGGACGCACTGCTCATCGCGCGGCCGACGATCACCCTCGGTGGCCTCACCGTGACCCCGATCGCGAGCAGGATCGCGGCCGTGATCGCGGGCGAACGGCACGAGCTGATCGGTCCACTGATGGAAAGTCTGAACACCGACCTGCTGGTGCGAGATGACGATGCCGTCGGCCTGCTCGGCGTCAGGCTGCACCGACTCGACGCCGCGATCGAGTATGCGTTGCGGACCTGGGAGGCGAACGAACCATTAACGGCGCGTTAGCCTTCACCGCCCCTCTCACGCCCGTTAGTGTGCCGCCAGCCGATGGCCACCGTTAACGCGAGTATCGAGATCCAGGCCCCGCTTGAGGACGTCTGGAGAACCGTCATGGACCCCCGCCGCCTTCGCGACTGGGTAACGATCCATAAGTCCGTGCGCGACGTATCGGAGAACCCGATGCAGCGCGGTGCATCGATGGAGCAGTCGATGGCGGTCCGAGGCGTGACGTTCCGAGTCCACTGGACACTCGTTGCGGTCGCCGAACCGTACGAGGCCGAGTGGGAAGGACTGGGTCCTGCTCACTCTCGCGCCCGGATCCGCTATGTGCTCAACCGAGCCGATGACGGGACCACGGTGTTCGAATACACCAACGAGTTCCACCCTCCCGGCGGCCGACTCGGGAACGTCGCAGGCCGGTTCATCGTCGGCGCCACCTCCGAGCGTGAAGCGACAAATTCACTGGCACGACTCAAGGCTCTGCTCGAGAAGAACGTCGATTCTTCCTAAAAAACAGTAACGCCGTGTATCTTCTTCCAGGCAAGTAAGAAGACGGAACACCTGGAGGTGGCGTAAGTTGGCTGATTTTGTAGATAGCACGGTAAAGGACATCGACAGCCGCTTGGCGGAGCTCGCGCAAGAGGTCACCAAGCTTCAGGCCGCACGTGCGGCACTGGTCGGCGGCCGTCGTGGACCGGGCAGACCGCCTGGTTCGAGCGGCACTCCGCGTCGCCGGGCGGCTCGCAGCGCGGGCCGGCCACGCCGTCGGCGCGGTGGCAACACCCGCGCGACACAGGCGCTCGAGCTGGTGCGTTCAAAGCCCGGGATCACGATCCCGCAGATCGCTGAGCAGTTGAAGATCGAGCCCAATTACCTGTATCGCGTGATGCCCAAGCTCGTCGAGGACGGCTCGGTCAGGCGCGAGGGCCAGGGTTGGCATCCGGCCAGCGCTTCGTAGCGCCACGGACGCCGACAGCAGTTAAACGGGCCGCCGCCGCGACCATCCGAATCCGGTCGATGGCGGCGGCACCGTGAAGTGAACGCTCAGGTCAGGCCGGCCGGCTGCCTGACCCACATACGGCAAGCGAGCGCTCTGGTGAGAGGACTGCCCGGCCCACTTATGTCAAACGAGCAGCTCAGATCAAACCGAGCTGTTTGACCGACTCGCGCTCGTCGCGCAGCTCCTTGACCGTCGCGTCGATCCTCGTGCGCGAGAACTCGTCAATGTCCAGGCCTTCGACGATCTTGTACTCGCCATCCGAGCACGTGCACGGGTAACCCGAGAAGATCCCCTCCTGCACTCCGTAGGCACCTGTCGAAGGGATCGCCATCGAGACCCAGTCTCCGGATGGGGTGCCGTGGACCCAGTCGTGGACGTGGTTCACCGCCGCGCTGGCGGCCGAGGCGGCACTCGACGCTCCGCGCGCCTCGATGATCGCAGCACCGCGCTTCTGCACGGTGGGAATGAAGTCGTCCTCGATCCAGCCCTGATCGGAGATCGCCTCGGCCGCGCTTGCGCCGTTGACCTTCGCGTGGGACACGTCCGGATACTGGGTAGCGGAGTGGTTGCCCCAGATCGTCATGTTGGTGACGGCGCTGATCTTCGCTTGAGTCTTCTTCGCCACCTGCGCGATCGCGCGGTTGTGGTCGAGTCTCATCATCGCCGTGAAGCGTTGGGCGGGAATGTCAGCAGCGTTGCTCTGCGCGATCAGGCAGTTGGTGTTAGCGGGATTGCCGACGACCAACACCCTGATGTCGGAGGCGGCGTGCTCGTTGAGCGCCTGACCCTGGGGCTTGAAGATCCCGCCGTTGGCCTCGAGTAGGTCACCGCGCTCCATTCCCTTCGTCCGCGGGCGCGCCCCGACGAGCAATGCAACGTTGACCCCGTCGAACGCCTTGTTCGGATCGTCGCTGATGTCGATCCCGGCGAGCAACGGAAAAGCGCAGTCGTCGAGTTCCATCGCCGTTCCCTCGGTCGCTTTCACCGCGGCCGGGATCTCGAGCAACGAGAGATGGATCGGGGTCTCGGCGCCGAGCAGCTGCCCGCTCGCGATCCGGAACAGGATCGCGTAGCCGATCTGGCCGGCCGCACCCGTCACGGCCACCTTTACGGGGGATTGACTGTCCGTTGTAGCGGTACTCACTTTGTGTCCTTCCTCGACCATGTCGCGAGCTCGGCTCGCGCCTGGCGCATCGAATCATCACTCGTTGACGTACACCGACCGCCGGCCGGCCACGCGACGGTGGGACCGGATCGGTTCGCGACTCGATGCTATAGAGCGCGATCCCGCGGACGCGCCGCGGTCCGCCAGGGGACCGTCAGGCCCCGAAGTCGAGACCGTAGATTTGGCCGAGCTTGCGTTTCAGGTAGCCGACGAACGGCCGCACCGAGATCGGCCCGGCGCCCGCGCGGTCGAGCAACTCGGTCGTGGTGAACTTCGACCCATGACGGTGAATGTGCTCTCGAAGCCACTCGCGCAGCGGGCCCAGCTCACCGTCTGCGATCCGCTCATCGACGTCCGGAACGTCGATCTGCACCCGCTCCCACAGCTGCCCGGCGATCAGGTTGCCGAGCGCATAGGTGGGGAAGTACCCGATCAGCCCCGCGGACCAGTGGACATCCTGGAGCACGCCGTCGACGTCGTTGTCGACCTTCATGCCGAAGAACTCCTCGAAGCGCGAGTTCCACGCCTCGGGCAGGTCATCGATCGCAAGCGTGCCGTCGAGCAGGCGCTGCTCGAGTTCGAACCGAAGGACGATGTGCAGTGAATAGGTGACCTCGTCTGCCTCGACGCGGATGTACGACGGCCGGACCCGGTTGACGGCCCGGTACAGGACAACGGGGTCGAGGCCGACCAGCGAGCCACCGAGATGCTGTCCGATTCGCGGCGCCAGCACGCCGCAGAAGGGGCGGCCCCGGCCGACCATGTTCTCCCACAGCCGGCTCTGTGACTCGTGCATTCCGAGCGACTCGCCGGCGCCGAGCGGGCTGCGCGCGAGCGAGGCGGGGATCCCGGCCTCGTACAGACCGTGACCACACTCGTGCATCGCCCCGTACAGCCCGGCCGGGAAGTAGGTCTCGTCCCAGCGCGTCGTGATCCGCACATCGCCGCGTCCGATCCTGGTCGCGAACGGGTGGACCGTGTCATCGAGCCTCCAGCCGTCGTGACTGAAGCCCATCAGCGCGATCGTCTCGTCGATCAGCGGGCGCTGATGCTCGACCGGGAAGTGACCGAACAGGGGACTGTCATCGACCCCTGCGCCTTCACCGGTCAGCCGCGCGATGATCGGGAC
The DNA here is from genome assembly GCA_035603155.1 of Solirubrobacteraceae bacterium. Lineage (GTDB taxonomy): Bacteria > Actinomycetota > Thermoleophilia > Solirubrobacterales > Solirubrobacteraceae > Palsa-465. The sequence goes on along the minus strand of DATNKY010000091.1, from coordinate 3,907 downwards.
CAGCTCGTCGCGAAGTTCGCCGAACAGACGCGCCACGGTGGTCGTTTTCATCTCCGGCTCGAAGTCGTCGAGCACCACGTCGTAATCGGACTCGAAGCCGTCCGCGCCCCGATGACACTCCACGTAACGGCGCGCGAGCTCGAGGTTCCGAGCCAGGTAGGGGGCAAACGAGGCGAAGTCAGAGTCCTCGCGGGCCTGGATCCATGCCTCCTGACCGAGTGACGCCGCGCGCGTCATATCCGCCGCGAGGTCGGTCGGTACGCGACGGGCCTTGTCCCACTGCCGGCGCACGAGCCTGACGAGGCACGCGTCATCGGACGTCGGGTCGGCGCCGTTGAGCTCGGACGCGGCGCCCTCGAGCAGCGTCCCGGTCTCGCCGTCGATGAACATCTCGTGCGTGATCCGCTCCAGCGTTGCGAGGGACTCCGCGCGCGCGACGCCTCCGCGCGCGGGCATCATCGTCTGCTGGTCCCAGTGCGCCAGCGAAGTTACGTGGCGCAGATCGGACAGCTGACCCATCCGTTCCTTCAGTTGTTCAAGACGGTTGCTCATCTCGCTTCTTCTGGATCCGACCCTAGCGACCATGGCAGCCGAGGTTCGCTATGCGACCATTGCAGCATGTTCAGAAGGGGTGGGTCGATCAAACTGATGGATGTGTTCGGCTTCCGGGTCGGGGTCGACGCCAGCTGGTTCTTGATCCTGTTCTTGCTGATCTTCCTGTTGTCCGGTCCGTTCCGGGCGACGTTGCACAGCTCGGACGCGGTGGCATATATCACGACCGTCGTCAGCGTGCTGCTGCTGTTCGCGTCCCTGATCGTCCACGAGCTCGGCCACGCGCTCGTGGCCCGGCGGCAGGGGATCGAGGTCAAGCGCATCGACCTGTTCCTGTTCGGCGGGCTGACTCAGATGAGCCGAGACGCCGTAACGCCTGGCGAGGACTTCAAGATCGCGGCCGCGGGCCCGGCCGCGACGGTCGGCGTGATCGCGGTCTGCCTCGCGGTCGACGTGGCGTTGGTCGGCGAGCACCGCCTCGTGCACGCGATCGCGCTCGACAGCGGGATCACGATCACGCCCGTGCTCCTGTCCCTCAGCCTGCTGCTCCCGATGAATGTCCTGCTGCTCGTGTTCAACCTGGTGCCGGCGTTTCCGCTCGACGGAGGACGGATCGCGCGGTCGATCATCTGGCGCATCACCGGGGACAAATGGCGCGGAACCCGGATCTCGGCGCGGCTCGGACAGGGCTTCGCGGTGGTCCTCGCGGGAGGCGGCATCTGGCTGCTGGTCTCGCTGCACACGCTCGCCGGCCTGTGGCTGATCGCGATGGCCTATCTGCTCGGACAATCGGCGCGCGGAGCGATCCTGCAATCGGCGCTGACCGAGCGGATCGAGGGCGTCCGGGTGGCGGACATCATGGACGCGCATCCAGTCGCGATCCCGGCCGCGTTGCCCGTCTCGCAGGCGCTCGACGAGTACTTCCTGCGGTACGGGTACGCGTGGTTCCCGGTGGTGGACGAATCGCGGCGGCTGATCGGGATCGGCCACCAGGAACGCGCTCAGGCATCGGCCGACGGCGGCGAAGGGTGGCTCACGATGGCCGCGATCGTCGAGTCAGACGGAGCCGCGAGCTGGCGCGTCGAGGAGGACCGGCCGATCAGCGAGGTGCTGTCGAGCGAGTCACTCGGCCGGCTGGGAGCGGTGATGGCCGTCGACCGCGACGGCGTCCTGCGCGGCGTGGTGAGCGTCGACCAGGTGCGGCGAGCGCTCCAGTCGGCGTTCGGGCGGATCGCGGCCTGAGTGGTCCAGTCGGCCTGAGTGCGGGGTCGGCTGACGCTGACCCGAGCGCGGCGTCAGGCGCGACGCGAGCCGCCGACCGCGACGAATAGAATCGCTCGCCGTGCCCTCACATGACGTTCTGATCATCGGCGCCGGACTCGCGGGTCAGCGTGCAGCGCTGGCGGCGGCTCAGGCGGGCGCGACGGTCGGAATCATCTCCAAGGTCCATCCGGTGCGCTCGCACTCGGTCGCGGCTGCGGGCGGCATCAACGCGGCGCTCAACCCGGAGGACAGCTGGGAGTCGCACGCGTTCGACACCGTCAAGGGCTCGGACTACCTGGGGGACCAGGACGCGATCGAGATCATGTGCCGCGAGGCGCCGGACGAGATCCTGTGGCTCGAGCACGCGGGCGTGACGTTCCACCGGGACGAGAGCGGCCACCTCGGCACGCGAGCGTTCGGCGGCGCGTCGGCGGCACGGACCTACTACGTGGCCGATATCACCGGCCACGCGATCCTCCATGTGCTCTACGAGCAGCTGATGAAGTACAACGAGCGGATCGACCGTTTCGAAGAGTGGTTCACGACCGATCTGCTCCGCAACGACGACGGTCGCTGCATCGGCGCGATCTGCCGCAATCTTCGCGACGGCGCGCTCGAGGTGTTCAACGCCAAGACGGTGATCCTCGCATCGGGCGGCGCCGGCCAGGCGTACAAGCCGACCACCAACGGCCTGATCGTGACCGGTGACGGCATCGCCCAGGCGTACCGGATCGGCGCAAAGCTCAAGGACATGGAGATGGTCCAATACCACCCGACCACGCTCGCCGGGAATGGGCTGCTGATCACCGAGGGTGCCCGCGGCGAGGGGGCCTGGCTGCTCAACGCCGAGGGTGAGCGGTTCATGGAGCGCTATGCCCCGAACAAACTGGACCTCGCCTCGCGCGACGTGGTCTCGCGCGCCGAGCAGACTGAGATCAACGAAGGTCGCGGCTTTCCGGACGGCACGGTCGCGCTCGACATCACCAAGGTGCCGCGGCGCCGGACGCTGGAGGCGCTGCGCGAGATCGTCAACATCGGGCGGGACTTCGCCGGCGTCGACATCACGCGCGAGCCGATCCACATCCGTCCGGGCCAGCACTACATCATGGGCGGGGTCAAGACCGACTCCGATGGCGTCACGACGATCCCGGGGCTGTATGCGGCCGGAGAGGTCGCCTGCGTGTCGGTGCACGGCGCCAACCGGCTCGGCGCCAACTCGCTGCTGGACACGCTCGTGTTCGGGCGCCGCTCCGGCGAGCACGCCGCCACGCGCGCGCTGCAGATGTCGATGCCAACGACGCCGATCACCCGCGTCTCGGACGCCGCGGCCGAGATCCAGGCGATCATCGACCGGCCAAAGGGCGGCCGCCGCGTGTCGGCGATCAAGGACGAACTCGGCGAGACGCTCAACCAACACGTCGCCGTGTTCCGCGACGCGGACGGACTCAACGAGGCGCAAGAGATCGTCCGGCGCCTGCGCGAGGAGGCCCCGGAGGCGGCGATCGACGATCGCGGAACGGTCTTCAACCAGGACGTGATCGGCGCGATCGAGCTCGGCTACATGCTCGACGTCGCCGAGGCGATCGTGGTCGGGGCGATCGAGCGCAAGGAATCGCGCGGGGCTCAGTTCCGGACTGACTTTCCGGAGCGCAACGATGTCGAGTGGCTCAAGCACGTCGACATCTCGATGAACGGCGACGGCGTGCCGAGCGTCAGTTACTCGCCGGTGACGATCACCAAGTGGCAGCCGCAGGAAAGGACGTATTAGCCCTAGATGCCGGAATACACGTTGAAGATCAGGCGCTATGACCCGGCATCGGGCCAGGCCGCGTACTGGGATGAGCACAAGGTCGATCTTGGAGAGCGCAACTCGGTGCTCGATGCGATCCTCAAGATCCGCGACGAAGTGGACGGATCGGTCGGCATTCGCTGCTCCTGCCAGCAGGCGATCTGCGGCTCGTGCGGCGTCCGGATGAACGGCAAGCCGGGGCTCGCCTGCAACACACACCTCGAGGCTGCCGCTGCGCGCAGGCACGGTACCGGCCAGAACGCCGACGAGGATGGGACCGGCGGCGCGGCCGACGTGATCGAG
>DATNKY010000249.1:0-8354 GCA_035603155.1 Solirubrobacteraceae bacterium | reverse complement strand
CGCCGCGCGCAAACAGGTACGTGGCGTAGCCGAACACGATCCCGCTGGCGCCGACGGTATCGGTGCCCGCCGGGGCGATCAGCCAGGTCCCCAAACCACCGACGACGACGACGATCAGCGTCACGAGCGCGAGCCGGGCGGCTCCCCACAGCGCGATGATCACGCCCATGAACACGAACGGGATCGTGTTGTCGATCAGATGCGTCCAGCTGACGTGCAGGAACGGGGCCGTGAAGATCGCCCACACGTGGCCGGGCTCACGGGGCACGATCCCGGCGGCCTTGTCGAGGCCGTCATGGTCGATCGAGTTGATCGCCTCGAGGAACCACATCAACGCGACGACCCCGGCGAGCAGCAGCAACCCCTCGAATGCATCACGCCGCTTGACCGAAGAATCGCTGCTCAGTTTGTCCAAACGACTGCTGGTCATGCACAAAGGATGGCACGTGACGGCGGCCGCGGCGGACCCTGGCGGCGATCCTGATCGAACTCTTACGCCAGCGTCTGCCGGGCGATCGCGAGCGCCACCTCGGCGCGCTCGCGCAGCGACCCGCGGCGCACGAACTCGTCGGGAGTGTGAGCGCCCCCGCCGCGCGGGCCGAGCCCGTCGACGGTCAGCGCGATCGCGTCCGCGAAATGGCTCGCGTCGCTCGCACCGCCGCGCGGCACGCCGACGATCCGGCGGCCGAGGCGTCCCCCGGCGGCCTCGATCAGGTCCGCGGTCGCGGCCTCGGAGTCCATCCCAGGCCACAGGCGCTGCATCCGGGCCTCGATCCTCACCCCGTCCAGCTCGGACGGGATCTGACCCAGCACGACGTCGAACGCCTGCAGGCGACGCGCGCGCAGGTCGAAGGTCAGCTCGCCCGCGGCGGGGACGACGTTGAAGGCGTCCCCGGAGCGCATCACCGTCGGGACGGCGCTGAGCCGCTCGGGCCCCGACGGGTCGTGCAACGCGGCGACCGTCTGCGCCGTGTGGGCCAGCGCGAGCAGCGCGTTGCGCCCGTGGTCGGGGGCGCTGCCCGAGTGCGCGGCGCGTCCGGTCGCGACGACCTTCAGCGTCCCGGCCGCCTTGCGACGCACGACGACCCCCTCCTCGCCGCCGGGCGTCCGCTCCCCGGCCTCGAAGCACAGGCAGGCGTCGTAGCCCGCGAACCGCTCGGCGTGTACGAACGGCGCCACTCGCCACTCCTCGTCGCAGACGAGCAGGACTGCGAGCTCCGCGAACGAGGGCGCGTGGCGCGCGAGCGCCCGCGCGACGCCGAGCGCCAGGATCACGCCACCCTTCATGTCGGTGGTCCCGGTCCCGTACAGGCGATCGCCGTCGGGGCGCAGCGGCTGGTGTGCGTCGTGGCCGATCACCGTGTCCACGTGGCCGAGCAGCATCACGCGGCGGCGGCCCGAGCCGCTGACGGTGGCGATCAGATCCGGCGCGCTGCCGGGCGTCGAGCAGCGCGGCCGCTGCACCTCGGCCCCGTCGGGCAGCAGGCTCGTGCACAGCTCGAGCGCCCGCTCGGCGCCGTCAACGTCCCCCGAAGGCGACGAGATCCCGACCAGCGCCTCGAGCTCGCCCTCGGCGCGCTCCGAGATCTCTTCCGCGGACGCGGCGATGTCGACGTCGGCGATGCTCACGCTACGGCCGCCAGGACCTCGTCGACCGACAGCTCGCCGGGGCGCTCGCCGCGGTGCGCATAGCGCTCCGCGAGCTCGCACAGCGCCGCGTTGATCGGCGTCGACACACCATGCAAGCGCCCGAGCAGCGCCACCTCACCGTTGAGGTAGTCGGTTTCGATCGTTCCGGTGCCGCGCTCGAGGCTCTGCCAGGTCGAAGATCCCGCGCGCGGACGATCTCCGATCTCCTTGACGCCGAGGCGCTCCCAGCGCCCTCGCACATCGGTGACCTCGGGGGCCTCGAACTCGATCCGGGCGGCCGTCAGTGCCGCGCGGCCCTCGCCCCGAACCAGCTCGATCAGCTCGTCGGTGCGCTCACCGGGGCCGCACAGGGCGGTCGGGGCGTTGCCGAGGTTGAGGATCAGCTTCGCGTACTTGGAGCGCATGATGTCGGCGCGGACTCGCGACTCAAAGCGCGACGTCTCGAGCGCGTCGCGGATTCGGTCACAGAGCTCGTCGGATCCGTCGGGGTAGCGGCCGACGTCGATGATCCCCGTCACGTCCGAGCCGTAGGCGAGCACCGCGCCTGGCTCGAGATGCGCGGCCGGGAGCATGACCACGGCGCCGTACACGGACTCGAACGTGCGCAGCGCCTGGCGCTCGTTGTCGACCCCGTTCTGCAGGCACACGACCGGGACCCCGTCGGCGCCCGCGATCCGCAGAGCGGCCAGCGCGCCGGCCGTGTCCTGGCTCTTGGTGCACAGCAATACGACGTCTCCATCTGCGCCGACCTCAAGCTCCGCCGGGTCCCCGGCGGCCGGGAGCCGCAGCACGGTTCGTTGCGTCGGCGTCTCGAACATCAGACCGTCGCGGACGATCGCCTCGAGGTGTGCGCCGCGCGCGATCAGCGCCACCTCAAAGCCGCCCTCGGCGAGCCGGGCGCCGACCGCGCCGCCGATCGCCCCGGCGCCGAAGATCACGAACCGCATCGCTTCAGCCTACGACGGACCGCGTCCGGGCCAGGGCGTCAGAGCGCTTGGCGGACGATCGGCCGCCGCGCCGCCGCGGCCTCGTCGAGACGGCGTACCGGCGTCGTATACGGCGCCGCGCGGGCGATCTCGGGATCCTCGCGCGCCTCGCGGAGGATCTCGGCGACCACGACCGCGAAGCTGTCGAGCGTCTCCTTGGTCTCGGTCTCGGTCGGCTCGACCATCAGCGCCTCGTCGACGACCAGCGGGAAGTACACGGTCGGCGGGTGCACGCCGTGGTCGAGCAGCCGTTTGGCGAGATCGAGCGTGCGGATCTCCAGCTCGCGCTTCATCGGCGCGCCGGACAGCACGAACTCGTGCATGCAGAGGCGGTCGTATGCGACCGGCAGGTACTCCATCACGCCCTCGGCGCGCAGCCGCGCGAGCAGGTAGTTGGCGTTCAGGACCGCGACCTCCGAGACGCCGCGGATCCCGGCCGCGCCGAGCGACCGGATGTACGCATAGGAGCGCACGAACACCCCATAGTTGCCCTGAAAGCCACGCAGCCTCCCGATCGACCGCGGGCGGTCGTAGTCGAGCTGATAGTGGTCATCTCCGGCGTGATCGGACACGCGGACGACCTGCGGCCGCGGCAGAAACGGCTCGATCCGGTCTGAGACGGCGATCGGGCCTGCGCCGGGGCCACCGCCGCCGTGGGGCTGGGTGAAGGACTTGTGCAGGTTGAAGTGCACGATGTCGAAGCCCATGTCCCCTGGGCGGCAGATGCCCATGATCGCGTTGAGGTTGGCGCCGTCGTAGTACAGCGTCGCGCCGACGCCGTGGACGATCTCGGCGATCTGCTCGATCCCGGTGTCGAACAGCCCGAGCGTCGAAGGGTTGGTGAGCATCAGGCACGCGACCTCGCTGGTGGCCTTCGCGCGCAGGTCGTCGAGGTCGATGTTTCCCTGCTCGTCGGTGCCGATGTGCACGACCTCGTAACCGGCCATCGTGACCGTCGCCGGGTTGGTCCCGTGCGCCGTATCGGGCGTCAGCACCTTCGTGCGCAGCTCGCCGCGGTCCTCGTGGAAGGCGCGCGTCAGCAACACCCCGGCGAGCTCGCCGTGCGATCCCGCCGACGGCTGCAGCGAGACGTGCGGCAGTCCGGCGATCTCCGACAGCGCCGTCTGCAGCCGCCACATCAGCTCCAGTGCACCCTGGGCCCGATCGGGGCGTTGCAGCGGGTGGAGCTTGGCGTGTCCCGGCAGCGCGGCTACACGCTCGTGCAGCTTCGGGTTGTGCTTCATCGTGCAAGAGCCGAGCGGATAGAAGCCTGTGTCGAGGTCGAAGTTGCGCTTCGAGAGGCGGTTGTAGTGGCGGACGATCTCCGGCTCTGAGACCTCGGGCAGGCGCGGCGGCCGCTCACGGCGCAACCGCGGCGCCAGCAGCTCGTCCAGTGGGCGCGCCGGCACGTCGAGGGCAGGGGCGACGAACGCGCGCCGGCCAGGCTTGGAGCGCTCGAAGATCGTCAGCTCGTCGTCGGCGGCGGCGATCACACACCCACCCCCTGCAACATGTGGCCGCGTGCGGCGGTCACGGCTCCTCCGAGCGCCTGCACGAGTGCGTCGATCTCGGCTCTGGTGCGCCGTTCGGTGATCGCGACCAGCAGGCCGTCGGCGTGCTCGGGGTAGTCGCGCGCGAGCGGATAGCCGGGGTTGATGCCCTGCTCGAGGCAGTGCTCGATGACCCGCTCGACGGGCGCATCGAGCGCGAGCGGGAACTCGCGCACGACCGGCCGGTCGTGCAACAGCGTCACCCCGTCGAGCTCGGACAGTCGCTCGCGGGCGTAAGCGGTGCGCTGCAGCATCAACTCGCCGAGCTCGACGATCCCGCTGCGGCCCAGCCAGCTCAGGTAGATCACGCCCGCGAGCGCATTGAGGGCCTGCGAGGTGCAGATGTTCGAAGTCGCCTTCTCACGGCGGATGTGCTGCTCGCGCGTCTGCAGCGTCAACACGAAGCCGCGCTTGCCGTCGAGATCGCGCGTCTCGCCGGCGATCCGCCCCGGGATCCGCCTGATCAGCGCCTCGCTGGTGGCGAAGAACCCGAACGACGGACCTCCGAAGTCGAGCCGGTTGCCGAGCGTCTGCCCCTCGCCGACGGCGATGTCGAAGCCACACTCTCCGGGTGCGCGCAGCAGCCCCAGCGGGAGGGGGTCACAGGAGCAGATCGCGAGCGCGCCGGCCTCGTGCGCGGCGTCGGCCAACGCCTCGAGGTCCTCGACCGCCCCGAGGAAGTTCGGCTGCGCGACGATCACGGCGCTGACATCGCCGTCGAGGTCCGGCAGCGCCGTGATCCCCTCCTCGAGCGGCGCCTCGACGACCTCCATCTCCCAGCCGTGCGCGAGCGTGCGCAGCGCCTCGCGCGCGTGTGGGTGCACGCCGCGCGAGACGACGAACCGACGCCGCCGGTTGGTCAGCTTGGCTACGTAGCCGGCGGCGGCGACCGCGCTCGGGCCCTCGTACACCGAGGCATTCGATACCGGCAGGCCGGTCAGCTCGCAGATCGCGGTCTGGTACTCGAACATCGCCTGCAATCCGCCCTGGGAGACCTCGGGCTGATAAGGCGTGTACGGGGTCAGGAACTCCGAGCGGCTCGTGATCGAGTCGACCAGCGCCGGAACGTAGTGGTCGTACATCCCGGCGCCGAGGAACGAGATCTCGTCCTCGGTGCTCGAGTTGCGGCCGGCGAACGCGCGCAACTCGTCGTAGACCTCCTGCTCCGAGAGCCCCGCGCCGAGCGCGAGCGGCTCGGCGAGCAGTAGGTCCGCCGGGATGTCGCCGAACAGGTCCTCGATCCGCTCCACGCCGATCGCCGCGAGCATCTCCCGGCGGTCGGCATCGGTGGCCGCGGTGTACTCGCTCACAGCAGCGTCGCTTCGTAGGCGGCCGCGTCGAGCAGCGACTCCTGCTCGGACGGGTCCGACATCCGGATCTTGACCAGCCACCCCTCCCCGTAGGGGTCCTCGTTGATCGTCTCGGGCTTTTCCGCGAGCGCCGGGTTGACTTCGATGATCTCGCCCGACAGCGGGGAAATCACGTCCGAGACCGCCTTGACCGACTCGACCTCGGTGTAGGAGGAGTCCTTCGAGACGGCGGTGCCGACCACCGGCGGATCAAAGAACACGACCTCGCCGAGGGAGTCCTGCGCGTACCACGTGATCCCGAACGTCGCCTCACCATCCGAGATCCTGGCCCAGTCGTGCTCGGGGTGGTAGAGCAGATCGTCGGGGTAGTTGAGATCCGCCACGGTAGTCACGCCTCCTTGTTGTAGATCGGCTTTGAGTGCACCACCGCGGTGCGGGGCTTGCCGCGTACGTCGATCTCGAGCTCGGTGCCGGGCTCGGCGCTGTCGGCCGGGACGTAGGCCATCCCGATCCCGCGCTGCAGGCAGGGCGAGAAAGTGCCGCTCGTGACGACGCCGCCGCCGCCGACCGGGTTGCCCTTCCGGGCGATGCCGTCGCCCTCGATCGTGAACCCCACCAGCCGCTGCGCGGGGCCCTCGGCGCGCGTCCGCGCGATGCTGTCTGAGCCGATGAATCCCGTTTGCTCCTTGCAGCACCACCCCAGGCCGGCCTCGATCGGTCCGCGGTCCTCGCTGAGGTCGTTGCCGTACAGGTGAAAGCAGGCCTCGAGCCGCAGCGTGTCACGCGCTCCGAGACCCGCCGGGGTCACGCCCTTGCGCAGCAGCGCGTCCCAGACGGGCGCCGCGCGCGGGGGATCGATCAGCAGCTCGACGCCGTCCTCGCCCGTGTAACCGGTCCCGCAGACGAGCATCGGCACACCGGCGAACTCGCGCTGGCAGATGTGAAAGCGCGGCGGCAGCGGCCCGTCGGAAAGATCGTGGAGCACCGCCCGGGCATCGGGACCCTGGACGGCGAGCATCGCGAAGTCGTCGCGCCGGTCCATGACGTCTGCATCGAATCCCCGGGAGTGGGACCGAAACCACGCCACGTCGCGTTCGTGGTTGGCGGCGTTGGACACCACGACGAAGTGGCACTCGGCGAGCCTGTAAGTCAGCAGGTCGTCGAGCACGCCCCCGTCCTCGCGGCACAGGACGCTGTACTGCGCCCCGCCCTCGGGCAGCCGGCGGATGTCGTTTGACAGCAGCCGCTGCAGCAGCGCCGCCGCGTCCGGTCCCCTGACCTCGATCTGGCCCATGTGCGAGATGTCGAACACGCCCGCGTGCTCGCGAACGGCCACGTGCTCGGCCTGGATGCCCGAGTACTGCAGCGGCATCTCGTAACCAGCGAAGCCGACAAGCTTGGCGCCCGCGGCACGATGGCTCTCGTGCAGCGGGCTGTGCCGTAGCGTCTCGGCGACCGATGTCACGAATCAGCAGGCTAGTACACGGGCCCGCTGTGCCTGCCGGGACCTAATCGCTCGGATCCGGCTCGGTCGGCCGCACGCGGGGCTCGGCGCGTTTGCGCGGACGTGATCGCGCGGGTCCAGCTCGGCGTCCGCGCGTGGTGCACGGGGAGCCTGCAGGGACGTAATCGCGCGGATCCAGCTCGCCGTCCGCACGCGGTGCACGGGGAGCCCGCCGGGACGTGATCGCGCGGATCCGGCTCGCCGTCCGAATGCGGTGGGCGGGGCGCCGGCGGTTTTTGGCTGGGGAAGGGCGAGGTTGGCTGGTCGGATTGTCGACCGGTGCCGGTTCGTCCCCGGTGCGGGGGCGTCGGCGCCCCATGCGCGAGGCCGGGGCCGAATTACCCCTCGTACAGCCCGACCAGCGACCCAGGTCAAAGACCACGGCCGAATTGGGCTCCCCGGGCACCACTGACGACCTGCCCACCCTTCCCCAGCCGGCAGTTCGGACCCCGCCCACGCTCGCCCAGCCGGCACTACCGAACCGCCCCACCCGCGCTTGCTCAGCCAGCTCTACCGAATAGCCCCGCCCAGGCTCGCCCAGCCGGCACTACCGAACCGCCCCGCCTACCCTTCCCCAGCCAAAACGCGCCGACGCCACCTCCCGAACGCGACCGCCCGCGACCAACCGCGGCCGTACGCCGCCTCGACGAGTGAGACCGGCTACGACCGCGACCAACCGCGGCCATGCGCCGCCCGAACGAGCGAGACCGGCTACGACTGCGACCAGGCGCGCCTAGCGGTCCTGCAGGAACGACGGGATGTCGATGTCGTCGTCGGAGATCTCCAGCGACGAGCGCTGGCGGTCGTCCATCGTCACGTCGCGGTCCCGGCGCTCGCGGCGGGTCGTCTCCCGCGCGCTGCTCGGGCGGTGACCGTGATCGAACCCGGTCGCGATCACCGTGACGCGCACCTCGTCTCCGAGGGCGTCGTCGATCACGGCGCCGAAGATGATGTTCGAGTCCGAGTCGGACGCGCTCGAGACCAGCTCGGCGGCCTCGTTGACCTCGAACAGTCCGAGGTCGTGGCCGCCGGTGATGTTGAGCAGGATCCCCATCGCGCCCTCGACCGACTCCTCGAGCAGCGGTGAGGAGATCGCGATCTTTGCGGCCTCGGTGGCGCGGTTCTCGCCGGCCGCCGTTCCGATCCCCATCAGGGCGCTGCCGGCGTCGTGCATGATCGTGCGGACGTCCGCGAAGTCGAGGTTGATCAGGCCGGGGATCGTGATCAGGTCGGTGATGCCCTGCACGCCCTGGCGCAGGATGTTGTCGGCCTCGCGGAAGGCGTCGAGCACGGTCGTGCGGCGCTCGACGATCGTCAGAAGCTTCTCGTTCGGGATCACGATCAGCGTGTCGAC
>DATNKY010000079.1:0-5829 GCA_035603155.1 Solirubrobacteraceae bacterium | reverse complement strand
ACGGGCCCCGACCCCTGCCTCTTCGAGACCCATACCGGACCTGCCCCCGGCCCGCCCCCAACCGGTCCCCGAGGCAACCCCGCCACCGCGTGCGCCAGAATGCCCGCGCGATGACCGTCGTGGCGATCGTCTTCTGGGTGTCCGTCGGACTCCTGCTCTACACACATCTCGGCTACCCCGCGCTGCTCGGGGCGCTCGCCCCTGTGCGCCGCCACGCGCGTCGCGCGCCGCGGGCCCCGGCCCGGGGCGGGGCCGGGGAGCAGACCGGAGACCCGGACGTGTCGGTGATCGTCGCCGCGTATGCCGAGCAGGACGTGATCGCCGCCCGCGTCTCGAACCTGCGCGCGCTGGACTACCCGGCGGACCGGCTCGAGGTGCTCGTCTCATGCGACGGCTCGCCGGATGACACCGCGGCCCGCGCCCGCGATGCGGGCGCCGACGTCGTCCTCGAGCTCCCGCGCGGGGGCAAGATCCGCGCCCAGGACGCGGCGGTCGAGAAATCCCGGGGAGAGATAGTCGCGTTCAGCGACGCCAACGTCCGCTGGGAGCCAGGAGCGCTCAGGGCGCTCGTGGCGCCGTTCGGCGATCGGCGCGTCGGCTACGTGTGCGGCCAGGTCGCGTTCGTCAACGAGCGCGGGACCAACCAGGAGGGGATCTACTGGCGCTACGAGATGGCGGTCCGCGAGCTCGAGTCGCGGGTCCGCTCGGTGACCGGGGGCAACGGGGCGATCTACGCGACGCGACGCGATTCGTACCTGGTGGTCGACCCGATCATGGGCCACGACCTCTCGTTCCCGTTCAATATGGTCAAGCGCGGCTGGCTGGCCGTGTACGCGCCGCAGGCGCGAGCGAGCGAGAAGATGGTCCCCTCGATCGAGGGGGAGTTCGCCCGCAAGCGGCGGATGATGAGCCACGGCTGGCCGATCGTGCTCCGGGGCGGGATGCTCTCGCCGCGCGGATACGACCCCCTATATGCGTTGATGATCGTCTCCCACCGGCTGCTGCGCTACCTGTCGCCGTTCCTGCACGTGATCGCGCTCGGCACGAGCATCGCGCTGATCGGCCAGGGGTGGGTCTACGTGGTCGCCGTCGTGGTTCAGGTCGCGGTGCTGCTGGCGGCGCTGGTCGCGCCGCTCGTCCCGGTCCGGCCGCTGCTGCTCGCGCGCTATTACGTGCTGACGACCGCGTCGCTGGCCGCCGGCCTGTGGGACTGGCTCGCTCACGGGACGCACGCCGGCTGGGAGCCCGCGGAGGGCACCCGGTGATCAGCCGCGCGCTCGATGTGACGATCGGTCTCGCCGGATCGATCCTGACCGCGCCGCTCGTGCTCGTACTCGTACTCGTGATCCGGCTCGAGTCGCGCGGCGATCCGATCTACCGCCAGAAGCGGATCGGTCGCCACGGGCGGCCGTTTGAGATCTTCAAGCTGCGGACGATGATCAGCGGCGCCGAGTTCAGCGGCGCGGGACTCGCGGTCGCCGCGGGCGACACGCGGATCACGCGCGTCGGGGCGCTGCTGCGGCGCTACTCGCTCGACGAGCTGCCGAACCTGTGGAATGTGGTCCGCGGCGAGATGGCGATCGTCGGGCCGCGCCCGACGCTCGAAGGCCAGGTGCGCCAGTACACGCCCCGTCAACGCGGCCGGCTCGCCGTCCGACCGGGGATCACCGGCTGGGCTCAGGTCAACGGCCGCGCGTCGCTGCCGTGGTCAGAGCGGATCGAGCTCGACCTGTGGTACGTCGAACACCGCTCGCTGGCGCTCGACCTGTCGATCCTCGCCAAGACGGTCCAGATGGTCGTCCGCGGCGACGGCATCTACAAGGGAGCGAATGGCGGATGGCGGCCCCCCGACACCGAAGCGGACGGCGGATGGCAGCCCCCGAACCAGACCCCATAACCCCCGCGGTGCTGTTGACCGGGGTCGGCAAGCGCTACGACATCGTCTCGGCGTTCGCCCAGCACACGACCGTGGTCGCCGTCGACCCCAACCCGCTCGCTCCCGCCCAGTACGCGGCGCACCATCGCCGGGCGGTGCCCCCGATCCAGGACCCCGGCTACGTCCCTGCCCTCGAGGCGCTCTGCGACGAGTTCGGGGTCGGCGCGGTCGTGCCGCTGACCGATCTCGACCTCGAGGTGCTCGGGCATGCGCGCGTGGCCGGTCGGCTGCCGGCATTCGTCCCCGATCCGGAGTTCGCGCGCGCGACGTTCGACAAATACGAGGCGCACCTGCTGCTGGCGCGGCTCGGGCTGCCGTCGCCGCCGACGGTGCTGCCCGGCGAGCCGGTCGACAGCTACCCGGTGATGGTCAAGCCGCGGCAGGGCTCGGGCGCGCGCTCGATCCACCGTGCCGACGACGCGCGCGCGGCGGAGTTCTTCGTCGACTACGTCAAGGAGCCGACGATGATCCAGCGCGCGATGGACGGACCGGAGTTCTCGATCGACTGTCTGTCGGATCTCGACGCGCGCTGCCTGAACGCGATCCCGCGGACGATGATCGAGTCACGGGGCGGCGAGTCGATCAAGGGAACGGTGATCGACGACCGCGAGCTGATCGAGCTCGGGCGCGGCGTCGTCGAGGCGCTCGGCTGCCGCGGCCCATGCACGGTGCAGGTATTCCGTGACAAAGAGATTGGGATCGGGATCACCGACGTCAACACCCGCTTCGGCGGCGCCTTCCCGGCGCCGATGTACGCCGCCCTACAGGGTCGTACCTACCCTGAACTGATCGTCCGGATGGCGCGCGGCGAGCGGATCGAGCCGCATGTGGGCGAGTTCAGGGCCGGGCTCACGTTCACGCGCTACTACTGGCAGCTCGAGCTCGACCCCGAGCTCGAGCCGACCGGGCGCGACATCGTCGTACCGCCCGGTCCGCCCGCGCCCCGCTGAGCGCTACGCGCTCGAGAACGGCAGGTACGGTCCGATCAGCGTCAGGTCGGCCTCGCTGAGCCGGTCGCTGGCGGTCTTCGCCTGGTGCCAGTACGGGTACAGCAGCCGCGGCTTGCTGACGTCGTCGAGCCGCTGGCGCTGATCGTCGGTGAGCTCGATCTCGATCGCCTTGAGGTTGTCGGCGAACTGCTCGTCGGTCCGCGCTCCGACGAGGACCGAGCTGACCGTCGGGCGGCCGAGCAGCCACGCGAGCGCAATCTGCGCGGCCGACACGCCGTGCTCATCGGCCACCGCGACCAGCACGTCGACCGTGTCATAGAGGGCGTCCTCGTCGTAGACGGGCGGCTCGTTCCAGCTCGTCAGCTGACGCGAGCCCTCGGGGGGCTCCTGACCGCGGCGGTACTTGCCCGACAGCAGACCGCCGGCGAGCGGGCTCCAGACGAGCGTCCCGAGCCCCTGATCTACCGCCAGCGGGATCAGCTCGTACTCAGCCGAGCGCTCCTGCAACGAGTAGTAGATCTGCTGGCTGACGAACCTCGGCAGGTGGTCGCGGTCGGCGATCCCGAGCGCCTTCATCAGCTGCCAGCCGGAGTAGTTGCTGGCGCCGATGTAGCGGACCTTGCCCGACTCGAGCAGGTGCTCGAGCGCCCCCAGCGTCTCCTCGAGCGGCGTCATGCCGTCCCACTCGTGTACCTGGTAGAGGTCGATGTGGTCGGTGCGCAGGCGCTTGAGGCTCGCCTCGCAGCCCGCGATGAGGTGGTGGCGCGAGAGGCCGGCCATGTTCGGCCCGGGACCCATCCGGTACCGAACCTTGGTCGCGATCAGGACGTCGTCACGCCTGCCCTCCAGCGCCTCACCGACGATCTCCTCCGAGCGACCGGTCGAGTAGATGTCGGCAGTGTCGATCAGGTTGATCCCGGCGTCGAGGCAGAGATCGATCTGGCGCCGGGCGTCGGCCAGCTCGGTGTTGCCGACCTTCGCGAAGTTGCCCAGTCCGCCGAAGGTCATCGTTCCGAGGGTGAGTGCCGAGATCTGCAGCCCTGAGCTCCCGAGCGGCCGGTATTCCATACTGTTCCTTTCAATCGGTGCAATCAGGCGGTGACTGCGGTCCAGCCTATCCGTCACCCCGCCCCACCTACCAGGCCGCTACCGTCTGTCCTGCAAGCACCGAGAATCAGGAGGAAGTGCCAGTGTCAAGAGCTCGACGTTCCCTAGCCGGCAAGGTGGTCGCGATCACCGGTGGAGCGAGGGGGATCGGGCGCGCGACGGCGGCGGCCCTGGTCATGCAGGGCGCGCGCGTCGCGATCGGCGACATCGAGCCCGAGCTCGCCGAAAGCACCGCCCAAGAGCTCGGAGGCGGGACGATCGCGTTGGCGCTCGACGTCACCGAACGGGCGAGCTTCGACCGCTTCCTGCACCAGACCGAGCAGCGTCTGGGCCCGCTCGACGTGCTCGTCAACAACGCGGGGATCATGCCCGTCGGACCGTTCGTCCAGGAGACCGACGCAATGGCGGCGCGGATGATCGACATCAATCTCGATGGGGTGATCTTCGGATCCAAGCTCGCGTTGGAGCGGTTCCTGCCTCGCCGCAGCGGCCACCTCGTCAACATCGCGTCGAGCGCGGGGAAGATCGGGGTGCCGGGCGGCGCCACCTATTGCGCCACCAAACACGCGGTCGTCGGGCTCAGTGAGGCGATCCGCGGCGAGGTTCGCCGCAGCGGCGTTTCCGTCTCGGTCGTGATGCCGATCGGGGTCAACACAGAGCTTTACTCGGGCCTGCCACAGCCGCGCGGGTTCAGGGCGGCCGAGCCCGAGGAGGTCGCGAAGGCGATCGTCGAGGCCCTGCAGACGGGCCGGTTCGAGGTCTACGTACCGAAGTCGCTGGGGCTGATGCTGCGCTTGAACGCGCTGACGTCAACTCGGGTCAAGGACGCGTTCGCGCGCATCTTCGGCACCGATCAGGTGCTCCTGTCGGCTGACCACACGACGCGTGGGGTGTATGAGCAGCGGATGGCGCGGATCGAGGCGGGCATCTTTGCCGGCCCCGCGGCGGCCGCGCCGGCGGTTGCGGCCGCGCCGGGGGTTGCGGACGCGGCACAGGCCACAGAGCCCGACGCCGCAACGGAGCCGGACGCCCAAGCCGAGCCCGAGCGCGAGGCCGAGACCGTCTAGCGCGACCGCAGCCAGTCGGCGATCAGGCCGCCGATCTGCTCGCCGGCGTCCTCCTGCAGGAAGTGGCTCGCGTCCTCGATCACGTGCGCGACGTCTGAGCCGAGCGCGGCCGCGAACCGGCGCCCGGTGTCGAGCGGCAGCACCGGGTCTGAATCGGCCCACATGATCAGCTTCGGGCGCTGATCGCCCTTGAGCGCGTCGAGCACGCGCTGGCCCGTCTCCGCGCCGGGCGCCTCCGGGTCCGTCGGCAGGATCAGCGGGAACGCGCGGGCGCCGGCCTTCGAGGCCGCGTTCGGGAATGGCGCCTCGTAGGCGGCGATCACCTCGTCGCCGGGGTCGCGCTTGCAGGCGCCGCGGACGAGCATCCCGACCGGGAGGTCCTCGGTCCGCGCGACGAAGTCGCGAAACGCGATCCAGGCGTCGGTCATCTTCTGATGGCCGGTGAACAGGCCGGTGTCGAGGATCACGATCCTCGACACCAGGTGCGGATGCTCGGCCGCCACGCGGAGGCCGATCGGGCCACCCCAGTCGTGGACGACGAGCGTCGCGCCGCGGACGTCGAGTTCGTCAAACAGCGTCGCGATCGCCGTCGTGTGGCGGTCGTACGTGTACCAGTGCACATCAGTCGGCTTGTCGGAGCGGCCGAACCCGGGGAGGTCGGGGGCGATGCAGCGGTAGCCGGCGTCGCGGACCGGGACGAGCACCTTGCGCCACAGAAAGGACCATGTCGGCTCGCCATGCAGGAACACGACCGGCTCGCCGGCACCCT
>DATNKY010000304.1:0-4957 GCA_035603155.1 Solirubrobacteraceae bacterium | reverse complement strand
GTCAGCGTGGTCGGCTTCGACGACATTCCCGAGTCGCCCTACTTCATGCCGCCGCTGACGACCGTGCGCCAGGACTTCATCGAGGTTGGAAGCCGGAGCCTGCGGTTGCTCGTGCGGAGGATCGAGGTGGGGGACAGGGCGCCGTCGCGGTCGTTGGTGCAGCCGCAGCTGATCGTTCGCTCGAGTACCGCGGTCGCGCCAGTAAGGCGTTGACACGGGGCGAGTGTGATCGCTAACATCGCGCCACTCGAAGGCGGACGAGAGGAGGGAATGGGCCTGGTTTCAAACTCTTCGGGCATGGTTTGCCGGCGCTTCGTCGAACACCTGCCCGATGCGGACTCTTTGGTCCCGGTGATGGACGCCGGCGGCCGGAGCCAGCAGCGCGCCCAGATTTACCCTCGGTTAATTTGATTGGACAGCCGGGCTGCCGTCTGAGACCGTTCGGCGTCGGACCCAGTTATTCAGGAAGAGGAGGAGTCCCCACATGTCGGATGAACACGAAGACCTCGTCCACGACGTCGTTGAGCGGCTCGAGTGGGATGAGAATAAGGATGAGCAGAAGTACGCCCACGGTGAGTCAAAAGAGTCCAGGTGGCGCCAGGTCACCCGACGGGCGGCCCTGACCGGCGGCGCGGCCGGCGTCGTGGGGATGATGCTCCAGGCGTGTGGCTCGAGCTCCAGCTCCAGCTCAACGGCCTCGGCTGCGTCCGGTTCGAGCTCGAGCGCGGCGTCGAGCATCTTCGGCTTCAACTCGCCGCAGCACTTCACGATGGTCAACCACGTGACCACCAACGTCTTCTTCACGCCGACCCAGAATGGGGCCGCAGACGCCTGCAAGCTGCTCGGCTCCTCCTACACGTGGACCGGATCGGCGACCAGCAACGTCGGCGAGATGGTCAACTCGATCAACAGCGCCGTGTCCTCGAAGGCCAACGGGATCGCGACCACGCTGATCTCGCCGACCGCGTTCAACACCCCCGTCAAGAAGGCGCTTGCCGCCAAGATCCCGGTCGTCGCCTACAACGCGGACGAGCCCCAGACCGGCCGCCTGTCCTACATCGGCCAGGACCTGCTCGTCTCCGGCCAGCAGATGGGGGACCACATCGTCGAGCTGCTCCCCAACGGCGGCGAAATCGCGCTGTTCATCGCGACCCCGGGCACGGCCAACATCCAGCCGCGGATCGACGGCGCCAAGGACACGCTCAAGGCCCATCCGAACATCAAGTTCGACGTCGTCGCGACCGGCGCCGCGGTGCCTGCCGAGCTGACCGTGATCAACTCCTGGGCCCAGTCGCATTCGAGCGCCAAGGGCATGTTCGCCGTTGACGCGGGCAGCACCCAGGGCGTCGCCCAGACGATCCAGAAGCAGGGTCTGAAAACCAAGGGATGGGTCGGCGGCGGGTATGACCTGACGCCGATCACCGAGCAGCTGCTCGCCGCCGGGTACATCGAGTTCACGATCGACCAGCAGCCCTACCTGCAGGGCTTTCTCCCGATCCTCCAGCTCTACATGTACAACGCGTCGCAGGGGCTGTCCGGCATCGCCGAGACGGACACCGGACTGAAATTCCTCGACAAGACCACGGTCGTTCCGTACAGCTCGACCAAGAGCCGCTACGAGGGCACGGGCACCGCACCAGGCGTCCAGAAGTCGTAAAGGCAGTTCGTAGAGCGAGTTGAGAACGGGTAGGCTTCCGTTCATCCATGGCGGTCACGTCTGACAAGCAGGCTGACCCTTCACCGCCGCGCCCGGCCGCCAGTCGGGCGAGCGGCGGTGGAGCGATGGGGCTGCTCAAGCGCTTTCTGACGCTGCGCGAGGGCAGCATCATCGTGGTCACGCTGATCACGATCGTCTACTTCGCGGCGACGACCAGCAACTTCCTGACCGGGAGCAACTTCAAGTCGCTGCTTCCGTACTTCACCTACCTCGCGATCATGGCGGCGGGGCAGGTGTTCGTGATGACGCTCGGCGAGATTGATCTGTCGATCGGCGCGCTGTGGCTGTTCACGCCGTTCGTGTACTGGAAGCTGACCGAGGCGGGCCTGCCGCTGGTCCCGGCCGTGATCGTGGCGCTGATCGTCGCGATGCTGCTGGGGGCGGTCAATGGCTTATTCATCGCCTACATAGGCATCGCCTCGTTCGTCGTGACGCTGGCGATGCTGTTCTTCCTCGATGGACTGACGCTGATCATCTCCCACTCACAGGAGATCACGACCCCCGGAACCTCGGTCGTCAAGGTGACCAACTTCGCGCAGATCTTCGGGGCGGGCACGTACTCGGAGCTCATCTGGGCGATCGCGATCGTGACCATCTTGCAGGTTGTGCTGTCGTTCAGCCGCGCGGGCGTGTACACCGTCGCCGCGGGTGGAAACCGCCTCGGCGCGGCGGAGGCGGGCATCAATGTCCGGTTCGTGCTGGTCCGCGCCTTCGTATTGTGCGCGCTGACCGCCGGCTTCGCCGGGATTCTCGAGGCGGTGCGGACGGCGAGCATGACCCCGGACCCGTCTGGCTCGAACACGATCCTGCTCGAGGCGATATCGGCGGTGATCATCGGCGGCACGCTGATGACCGGCGGCTCCGGGACGGTAGTCGGTGCCTTCATCGGGGCGCTGTTCCTCGGCATCCTCAACGATGGCCTGGTCATCAAGGGCGTCAGCGCCAACTACGTCGATCTCTACCTCGGGATCGCGATCATCATCGCAATGACCGTCAACGTCTACATCGCGCGCGTGCGCCGGGGAGCCGGCCGTGGCTGAGACCTTCGCGGGCGAGCGGATCGTCGCGCCGGCCACGGCCGACGACGACGTTCTGCGCGTCCAGCACATCGCCAAACGCTTCGGCCCCACGATCGCGCTGCGCGACATCAACATGCACCTGCGCAAGGGCGAGGTGCTGGGGCTGCTCGGCGACAATGGCGCCGGCAAGTCGACGCTGATCAAGATCCTGTGCGGCTTTCAGAAGCAGGACAGCGGGACGATGTGGTGCAAGGGAGAGGACTTCGCCCCCAAGAGCGTTACCGACGCGCGCCACCACGGCATCGACACCGTGTTCCAGGATCTGGCGCTGATCGACGAGTTGACGGTCTTCCAGAATCTGTTCCTTCATCGCGAGCCGGTCAGACGCCCGATCCCATTCGTCAACAACGCGCTGATGAAGCGCGACGCGCGCAAGGCGCTCGACCAGATCGGCATCAACATCCCCAGCATCGACGTGCCGGCTGCGCGGCTCTCCGGCGGCCAGCGCCAGGCGATCGCGGTCGCGCGGACGATCTCGGGGGACGCCGACATCATCCTGCTCGACGAGCCGCTGGCGGCGATGGGCGCCAAGGAAGGCGCGATGATCCTGGATCTGATCCAGCGCCTCAAGGACGAGGGCAACGTTGCGATCATCATGATCCTGCACAACTACGTGCACGTGCTGACCGCCTGTGATCGGGTCAACCTGATCCAGGACGGCGTGATCGGCCTCGACAAGCCGACCGCCGAGACCTCGGTCGAGGAGCTGACCGAAATCGTGGTGGAGGAGTACCGCCGCGCCCGCATGGAGGCGCACCTCGGCAATGGCGGCAACGGCGGTGGTGCCGCCCCGGCTCCCGCCCAGCCGGCGCCGCCGGCCGCGAGCGCGGCCACCGGCGATGGCCCGGACGACGGCTCGGACGAGCCGCGGGCCGCCGGCTCCCAGCCCGACGCGTGATCGCGCCTCCCGGCGCCCGGCGGTGAGCGAGCGCGTCTGCAGCATCGGTGTCGACTTCGGCACCGAGTCCGGTCGCGCGCTGGTGATCGACGCTCGCACCGGCGAGCAGCTCGCGGTCTCCGTGTTCCCGTACGCGAGCGGCGCGATCGACACCGCGCTGCCCGAGACCGGCGAGCGGCTGCCGCCCGACTGGGCGCTCCAGGATCCCGACGACTGGCTGGCGGTGCTCAACGCGGCGATTCCGGAGGCGATTGCGACAGCGGGCGTCGACCCGGCCTCGGTCGTCGGGATCGGCGTCGACGTCACGTCCTGCACGGTCCTGCCGGTCACCGCGGATGGTGTCCCGCTGTGTCGTGACGAGCGCTGGCGCAGCAACCGGCACGCATGGCCCAAGCTCTGGAAGCATCACTCCGCCCAGCCGGTCGCCGACCGGCTCAACGAGGTCGCGCTCGAGCGCGGAGAGGCCTTCCTCGCGCGCTACGGGGGCAAGATCTCCTCGGAGTGGTACTTCCCGAAGCTGATCGAGCTGTGGCTCGAGGACCGCGACGTCTATGACGCCGCGGCCCGGTTCATCGAGGCGACCGATTGGATCGTCTGGCAGCTCGCCGGTCGCGAATGCCGCCAGAGCTGCACGGCCTCATACAAGGCACTCTGGTCGCCCGCCGAGGGGCTCCCGCCGACCGCCTATTTCGAGGCCGCCTACCCGGGCTTTGACCAGCCCGACGCGAAGCTGGGGACGACGTTCGTGTCGCTGGGGACCCGCGCCGGGACGCTCGTCAAGGAGTGGGCGCAACGATTCGGGTTCGGCGAGGACGTGGCGGTCGCGGTCGGCAACGTCGACTCGTTCGTCTCGGTCCCGGGCGCCGGGGTCCATAGCCCCGGGACGTTCGTAACCGCGATCGGGACCTCGATCTGCGACATGGTGCTCGGCGCCAACGAGGTGCTCCTGCCCGGGATCACCGGCGTCGCGCAGGACGGGATCCTCCCCGGGCTGTACGGGTACGAGGCGGGCCAGGTGGCGGTCGGGGACATGCTGGCCTGGTTCGTGCGCACGCTCGGGCGCGGCTCCGACGCGTTCGCACAGCTCGAGCGCGAGGCGGCCGCATTCGCGCCCGGTGAGACCGGGCTCGTCGCGCTCGACTGGTTCAACGGCAATCGCTCGATCCTCGCCGACGCCGATCTGACCGGCGCGATCCTCGGCCTCACGTTGCAGTCCACGCCCGCCCACATCTACCGGGCGATGCTCGAGTCGATCGCGTTCGG
>DATNKY010000790.1:0-3053 GCA_035603155.1 Solirubrobacteraceae bacterium | reverse complement strand
GCTGGGACCCGTACGACGCTGGCTCCGGCGCTCTTGACGTTCGTCAGGTTCGGATATTCGTAGTGTCCCGCCGCGTTCTGGATCGCGGCTGCCGGCAGTCGGTGGCGGATCAAGTAGGCGGCTCCGACAAACGTGATCGCGCCGTTCGTCGACTCCAGCAGGGCGGTCGCTCCCGAACTGCTGTGGGCGGAGATCCCGGCTGGGAAGCTCACGGTCTCTCCCTGTCCGACCTTCGACCGCCATGCTCTGCTAACCCGATCCAAGTAGCCCGTGAAATTGTAGGTGTCACCCGAATCGTTCGTATACACAGGAGCGATGTGGAGTGACGGCAGACGAAGGCGCGGGTTCAGTGCCTTGATCCGCGGATCGTCCCATTTCGTTATCTGCCCGAGATAGATTCCCGCGAGCACCCGACCGGACAGGTCGAGCTTGCCGCGGATGCTCGCGACGTGATAACCGATCGCGATCGCTGTCAGCGCCCACGGGATCTGCAAGCAGTGAGAGCACGATTGGCGCTGCGCCGAAGTCAGAGGCGAATCCGTGGCGCCGAAATCAACCGCGCCCGATGAGAGTGCGCTGATCCCAGCCGGAGATCCCACCGCCTCATAGCTGATTCTGTCGCCGAAGAAGATGTGATATTGGGACGCCCACTCAGCGATCAGCGGGGCGACTAATGTCGAGCCGGCGCCAGACAGGGTCACCGCCGCCGGCGCCGCTTGGGCCGGTCCGGCCGCAGCTACGCTCGCAAGCATCACGCCGCTCAGGCAGATCAGCTTCTTGACGCGCAACCGGGTCTCCTCTGCAGCCGGGCGCCACTCGACCTCTCTTGCGCTCGGCGGCGGCATCTTGTCAGCGGCCGGAGCGCATGATGTTGCCGGGTTGTTACGGACGCAAACGGCCGTCAGACGTCCTAGGCACTCGTCCGGGAGTGGCGTAGGCCGAGATCGGCCGAGCAGAAGCGAGCCCGAGCTCGCGTCCCGATGATGCCTGGACTCGGGCTCTCAGAAGAGCATCGTCAGCTCTTCGACGCCCGCGTCGCTGTCGGCGCTGAGCGAGTAATCGCCGCGTTCGAAGATACGGAGCATCCGCCGATTGCTGGGGAGGACATCGGCCTTTAGGCCGCGCGCGCCGTGCTTGCGGGCGTACTCGACGAGCCCGGAGTGCAGGATCGCTCCAAGGCCCGCGCCCTGCCAGTCGGGGTCGACGATGTATGCGACCTCTGCGAGGCCGGTCGCCGGGCTGAGGTAATACGAGCTCGCGCCGACGATGCGTTCGTGCTCAGACGGTCCGACCACGGCGGCGAAGGCCATTTCCTGCTCATAGTCGACGCTGCAGAGGTGTTGCGCTGCGGTGTCGGTCAGCGAGGTGAGCTTTTGAAAGAAACGGGTCCGGATGTCCTCCTCGCTGAGTCGATAGAAGAGTTCCTGCATCGCATCGCTGTCGCTGGTGCGCGTTGGTCGCACGAGGATCTCTCGGCCGTCCCGTAGCACGACCGTGCGCACTTCTCCCACTGGATAAGCACTGCGGCTGTGAAGCTGTTGCTTGCGTCCGACGAGGCCATGCTGGATCGCCGCGTCGAGCAGCTCGCTTCGGACATCGGGATCGGCGATCTCGATCAGTGCGACTGCGCGCTCAGCAAGTGAGCGGCCGAACAGATAAGCGGTGCCGTACTCGGTGATCACCCAGTGCACGTCCGCCCGGGGGATCGCGACTGTCTCGCCCGGAGCGAGTTCGACCGAGATCGACGACCGGCCCGCTGGGGTGCGCGAGGCGAGGCACACGATGGCTACCCCGCCGGATGATCCTAGTGCGCCGCGGTGGAAGGCCGGTCCGGTGGAGACTCCTCCGTAGAGGACTCCGTCGAGGGCTTCGGTTGACACTTGACCGGTTAGGTCAATGGTGAACGCCTGCGTGATCGAGACCATCCGGTCGATGCTCGAGATCACCGTCGGGTCGCAGATGTAATCGATCGGATAAAACGCGAATCGCGGATTGTCGTCTACGAGGTCATATAGGCGCCGCGAGCCCATCGCCCAGCTGGTAGCTACAGCCCCTGTGACGACGCCCGCGTTGACCAGATCAACGATCGGCTCTGTGATCACATCCGAATGGATCGCGAGATGACGCCGGTTTGTCAACTGAGCCAGTGTCTCGTTGGGCACTCGACCTAGGCCAACCTGAAGTGTGGATCGATCGTCGATCAGCCGGGCCACATAGCGGGCGATCTGCCCGGCGACCGGACCCGTCGGTTCATGGAGATACTCCGTCACCGGGCTGTCGACCGGCACGAAGCTCGCGATCCGGTCCGTCGGGATGCGGCTGTCGCCGGTGGTGCGGGGCATCGCGGGATTGACCTCGGCGATCACCGTCCGCGCGGCGAGAGCGGCGGCCTTGCTGATATCGACCGATATCCCCAGGCTGCAGGTACCGTCGGGATCCGGGGGCGCAACCTGCACCATCGCAACATCGAGCCGAAGCTGCCCGCTGTCGAGCAACCGGGGAACATCGGCCAGTGAGATCGGTGCGTACTGCACGCGGCCAGATTTGAGCAGCGCGCGTTCGACGCTGCCGATGTAAAACACGCGATGCTCGTAGTTACTCCACGACGGATCGTCGGAGTCGACACCGGTGGTGAGGAAATGCACTAGTGTCACTCCTGGCATTCCCAGCCGCTCCAGCGCTTGCAAGAGGGTTCGCGGAGCAGCGCACGCAGTCCCGACGAAAACTTTGTCGCCCGGCCGGACAACAGACACCGCCTCCGCGGCAGAAACCCGGCGGCGACGCCAATCCAGTGACGCCTCGCTCTCCATGCCCACGCGCAGACTACCACGGTGCCCCTGGCGGCTGAGACTGCCGCCAGTCCAGGATAAACTGGACCCGGTTGGCTATCGAGCCCATCTGACGTACCCTGCTGCCCCGGTGCTCTACTACCAGCATCCCTCCGCGCGCGAGCACGACCCAAGCGTACTTTGGCCTGAGCACCCCGACGTTCCAGCGCGCGTCGACGCCATCCAGGCCGCCATGGAGGAGGCCGGCTGGCCGGGATGCGAGCT
>DATNKY010000156.1:0-3920 GCA_035603155.1 Solirubrobacteraceae bacterium | reverse complement strand
CAACCTGACCTTCTGCTCCGCCCCGCGCGGCAGAG
Organism: Solirubrobacteraceae bacterium; assembly: GCA_035603155.1. Taxonomy (GTDB): domain Bacteria; phylum Actinomycetota; class Thermoleophilia; order Solirubrobacterales; family Solirubrobacteraceae; genus Palsa-465. Next base: position 3,885 of record DATNKY010000156.1, on the reverse strand, counting down.
CCTGACGCTCCCGCCGAGTCCGCCCCTGCGGATGGCTCGCGCCGCCGCTCACCGAGCCCGCCGCCCTGCAGCCCAGCGCAGCGACCCGCCCCCGGCGGGACAAGCCGTTCGGCCGTTCGAGCCGCGAAATGGAGGCTTAAGCGCCCCATTAGCATATAGCTTGCTCCGGCGATTTCCGTGAAACGGAACACAGCGGACATCGTCTGTGGTCTCCGTGGAACGGATTGAGCCGGTGATGTCGGCTTTTACATCTTTTCGATGCCATCGCGTGGAACGAGAACTGTCGGGGCCGCCTCGGCAGCGGGACGCCAGCGGCTGTCGCTGACGCGCCTGTGGTTGCCTCGGGCGGCGGGAAGCAGCGACCCAGCCCCCGCAACCGGGACGTTCGCCTGACGCGATCACAGGGCGTCGACTGCGGTAATCCTGACCTCCCGCAGCGACCCGTCAGCATCAATCCGGGAGTAGGCGAGCTCCATCTGCTGACCGACCAGCGCAGCGAGCCGCGGGCTCCCGAGGGTCGTCACACGGCGGCCATCGAGATCGGAGATAGCGTAGGTATGCCCGTCACGTCCAAGCCGGACAGCGCGCAACGTGGCGGTGGCGTGATGGCTGGCCTTGTACTTGCGCCACGCGGTCTGGCGGCCGGGACGGTAAGTCGACCCGGGGCGCTTTAGGACCGAGCCCTCGAACCCGAGCGCGACGAGCTGGTCGTGCGCGGCGCGGCTGGCCGGTTGCGTCTTGACCAAGCGGAGCCGCTCACCGGCGGGGAAGGCCTCGCGCAAGAGCTCCGTGCGCTTGACCCACGGCAGCGATCGGATGTCGTCGCCGGCGAGCTCGAGCAGATCAAACGCAACGAGATGAAGCTTGGTCGCCGCCACGGCGTCGGCCTGAAGCGCCGCTCGGCATACCGACGTGAAGTCCTGGACGGCTCGGCCGTCCAGGGAGCTCAGCGCAACCAGCTCTCCATCGAAGACCGAGCCACGAGATGCCTCGGCGAGCGGCTCCAGCAGCGAGCCGAGGCGATCGCCGAGGCTCGCGCCCCGGCGCGACCACGCGCGGACACGTCCCTGCTCATCGATCGCGACCAGGAGTCGAAACCCATCCCACTTCGGCTCCATCACCCAGCCACCCTGCGCCGGCCACGCTGCAGCGCGAGTACTCAGCATTGGCTGCGGGATCGGCATAGCCCGAGCGTAGAACTGATCATGGGCCGCCAGGCGCGGGGAACTCGGCCTCGCTGCACCCTATGACGCTCAACACGCACTCGCCGCCCTCGCGGCGAGTTGTAGCGTGGTTGGCGTGAGCACAGGCATCTCATTGCCGGTCATCTCGCCGCACGCCGGCCCGGCTTCTGACGATGCCGAGCGACAGCGGCTAGTGCGACGCGCGCGCCTGCTGGCTCGACTTGGTCTTGCATGGCATCTGGTCGAGGCGGCAGTCGCGATCGGAGCAGGCGTAATCGCCGGTTCGGTAGCGCTCGTCGGGTTTGGTGGCGACAGTCTGATCGAGGCTACCGCTGGCCTGATCGTGCTCTGGCTGATGGCCGGTCAGCGGTCAGCGCTCGCTCACGCGGAGCGCCGGGCGCAGCAACTCATCGCCGCGTCCTTCTTGCTGCTGGCGGTCTACGTGTTCGCCGAGGGCGTTCGCGACCTCGCGAACGGGCACCATCCTGGTGTCAGCTGGATCGGGGTTGGACTCGCCTTGGTGACGCTGCTCACGATGCCGCCGCTCGCCGCAGCCAAACGCAAGGTCGGGCAGGCGCTCCACTCGTCAGCGACCACCAGCGAGAGCCGTCAGACGATGCTCTGCGCGTACCTGTCGGCTGGGCTGCTCACCGGGCTACTCGCCAACGCACTGCTGGGCTGGTGGTGGGCCGATCCAGCCGTTGCGATCGGGATCGGCGTCGTCGCCCTGCGCGAGGCCCGGGACGCCTGGCGCGGCGAAAGCTGCGACTGCTGCTAGACAGACGGCCTAGCTCCCACGAACCCGTCACTTACTTGCGGCGGATTTCCCACGGCCACACTCGGCCACTGCGGTGTGCGGCCGTGGCCAATCGGTTAGAGAAATACAGTTCTCAGACTCCTTCACGAGGTCCCCGGCGGTACGGTCGTGGAGCAACCCCAGCGGCTGATGGCTCACCTCCGCAGCGCCGATGGGCAGGGTCGTGCGCGAAAAGGCGCCCGCGCGACCGCACCCAGTACCTCCCAGCGACGTTTGAAAAATCCTGCGCAGGTATCAGCTTGCCGCCCGTCGACGAGCGTGCAGGTTCACGCTCGTCGTAAGCCGTGCCCCCGCAGGTTGTGATCACGCAAGTCAAGCGATCCGTTTGAGCGGCCACGCGGCCAAAGGAATGTTCGCTGAGTTCGGGGGATGGCTACGTAAGCGTGCGAACGTCGGCGCCGGGGGCTGAGCGGCTCCAGTGAGCGGAGTCCGGCTATCGCGCTGTTATCTCATGTGACCGCCCGGTTACCACGCGAGTTGATACTCGCTGCCCACACCCGGTCGCACCACCGGGACCCTGTGAAGAGCAGCAACGCCCGCCGACAGGCCGGGGCTGGGCGTCATGGCGCCAGTGGTGGCGCCTCGACGGAACGTGCACGAAACCGAATGGGAGTGGCTATGGATCGTCTTACCCAGCTTGATTTTCGGCGCGGCTCGAATGGATCGCGCCGGCTGAATGCCCGGCCCGCGTTGGGCGCGGACCTCGGCGGGCATGCGCGGACCGAACGGCAGGAGGGGGTCTTGGGCGCCGGCGGGGAGGCGGCCGTCCAAGCTGCAGGCCGGTTTACTGACGTAATTGCGGAGCTGGACCGAGGAGCGCGTCGCGAGCATCGCACGCTTCCTGCTCAAACGGAGCGGTTGGCTCTTCACGCGGCGTTTTGGGAGGAGTTGATCCCGGTCCTCACCCGCGTTGAACCCGGGTTTGATGAACTCGAGCTCGCGCGGGCGCGGCGTGAGGTCCAGGCGGTATTGAACCCGTGGCTGTTGCGCAGCCGGTTGTGGGCTCGCAGCGCGATAAAGCCGTTCGGCTATCCGGGCGACTACCGGATGTTGGAGTGGATGTATGACCTAGAGCGCGACAAGTGTGCTGATCCATGTCAACCGGCGGCGGTCAATCTGCTCGACGGGTTGTACAAGTCAGTTCATAGCGTGCAGGCGGTCTGGCATCGCCGTGCCTGGTTCGCGCGGCTGATCGCGAAGCGCATCCGCGCCAGCGGTGCGCCGGTGCGGGTGCTCGATGTCGCGTGCGGGGGAAGCCGCTACACACATGACGTCATCGAGCGCTGCGGTCCTGGCTCGGTCAAGGGGACGTTCTTTGATCAGGATCCCGCTGCGCTTGCGTTCGTTCGGTCGCGCCTCCCGGAGACTCCGAAGAAGGTCGCCACGTTCGTCTGTGCCCCGGTCAAGCGCTTTCAAGAGTCACTCCCCACGGCACCGGCCAGCGCTCAGCGGCGGTTCGACGTCGTTGCTTTCCCCCTGCTTTACCCGCGCGCGCGACTGGTATTTTCCTGCTCTGATAAAGATCCGCTTTTGCAGGACTTTTGTTAGTGGGCGGTACTGGGCTCGAACCAGTGACCTCCTGCTTGTAAGGCAGGCGCTCTACCAGCTGAGCTAACCGCCCGCGCGCTGGGATGGTAACCGCGCGCGCGTGACCCCGACCGCTCGAGAGCCGGGCGCCAGCGGGTCTGACGCGAGCAGGCTACGTGCGGCCACCTAGTACCGTCTAGGCCCGTGAATGAGTTTGGTTTCGACCCGCAGCGCGCGCTTGATGCGGTCAAGCGGCTCGCCAACGACGCCCCCGGTCAGCTCGCCGGCGGGGTCGGCAGGCTGGTGCGCGACTCGTCGCCCGAGCGGCTGGAGCAGGTGATGCGCTCGCCGGCCCGC
>DATNKY010000774.1:0-10243 GCA_035603155.1 Solirubrobacteraceae bacterium | reverse complement strand
GTGTGGCGGCCGGGCTCGGCGCCCACGCCGGGATCGCGCTGCCACCGATCGCGAGCTTCGGGTCCGAGCAGCAGAAGGAGCGCTACCTGGTGCCCGGGCTCAGGGGCGAGAAGATCGCCTCCCTGGCGATCACCGAGCCGGGCGCCGGCTCGGACGTGGCCTCGATCACGACCCGGGCCTCGAAGGTCAGCGGCGGATACGTGGTCAACGGCTCAAAGATGTTCATCACGGGCGGCGTACGCGCCGACGTGCTGGTAACGGCCGTCAGGACCAAGCCCGACGGGGGACATCAAGGGCTCTCTTTCCTCCTGATCGAGCGCGGCGAGGGGGTCAGCTCGACCCCGCTGCGCAAGCTCGGCTGGCACGCCTCAGACACGGCCGAGATCGCATTCGACGATGTGTTCGTGCCCGAGGAGAACCTGCTCGGCCCCGAGCACGGCGGCTTCTACCTGATCATGGCCAACTTCCAGTGGGAGCGGCTGCTGATGGCGCTCGGCGCCGTCGGCGCGATGCAGGTCTGCTTCGAGCGGACGCTCGCGTTCGTGGCCACACATCAGCATGTCCGCGGCCAGGCGGTTCGCCACCGGCTCGCGGAGATCTCGGTGACGCTCGAGACGTGCCGGGCCGTCACCTACTCGGCGCTGAGGCGCTTCGTCGCCGGCGAGGATGCCGTGGCCGAGGTGACGATCGCGAAGCTCGCGACTCAGCGGGCCGCGTTCGACGCGATCGATGCCTGCCTGCAGATCCACGGGCTCGATGCCCCGCCCGAGCTCGAGCGCGCGGTGCGCGACGCGCGGCTGGGTCCGATCGGCGGTGGAACCGACGAGATCATGAAGGAGATCCTGGCCCGGACCATCGGGCTCTGACGCAACGGTCAGCTACGCTCGCGACAGATGGAATCGACCCAAGGCCAGCTCTTGATCGCCGGACCGAGCCTCTTGGATTCGAACTTCTTTCGCACCGTCGTGTTGATGATCGAGCACAGCGATGAGGGCGCGCTAGGGCTGGTGCTCAACCGTCCGTCGCAGACGACCGTCGGCGAGGCGGTGGTCGAGCTCGAGCAGCTTCTCGACCTCGACGATCCGCTGTTCATCGGCGGCCCGGTGCAGCCCTCGTCGCTGATCGTGCTCGCCGAGTTCGATGATGCCGGTGACGCAGCCCTGCTCGCGTTTGACGATGTTGGTGTCCTGGCCACCGGCGCGTCGCTCGAGGATCCCGCCGGCGTGCGTCGCGGCCGCGCATTCGTCGGCCACGCCGGCTGGGGCCCCGGCCAGCTCGATGCCGAGATCGAGCGCGGGGACTGGATCCTTGAGCCGGCGCTGCGAGAGGACGCGTTCGCCGACCAGCCGACGGAGCTCTGGCAGAGCGTTCTGACCCGCAAGGGCGGCGACTACAGGCTCGTGGCGCGGATGCCCACGGACCCATCGATGAACTAAAGGACGCCCGGCCCGCCCGCGATGGCCCACGACCACACGCACTCGCACGGGCCGGACCGCGAAACCGAGCGCGGTGCGCTCAGGTCCGCGCTGATCCTGATCGTCGCGTTCATGGTCGCCGAGGTGACCGCGGGCGTGATCGCCAAGTCGCTGGCGCTGCTGTCAGACGCCGCGCACATGCTGACCGACGCGGTCGCGCTCGCAATCGCACTGGTCGCCTCGCGGCTAGCCTCGCGGCCGGCCGGCGGCACGATGACCTACGGCCTCGGCCGCGCCGAGATCCTCAGTGCGCAGGCCAACGGAGTCACGCTGCTGATCCTGTCGGTGCTGATCGTGATTGACGCGATCTCGCGCCTGATCTCGCCGCCGTCCGTCCGCGGCGGCGTGGTCCTGATCGTCGCGATCGCCGGGATCGCGGTCAATCTGCTGGCGGCGCGAATCCTGGCGGGCGGTTCGGGTGACGATCGCAGTCTCAACGTCGAGGGCTCCTACCGCCACATCGTCACCGACCTCTACGGCTTCATCGCGACCGCCGTGGCCGCAATCGTGATCCTCGCGACCGGCTTCTCGCGCGCCGACGCGATCGCCTCGCTGATCATCGCGGCGATCCTCCTGCACGCGGCCTACGGCCTGCTGGTCGCCTCCGGGCGCGTGTTCATGGAGGCGGCACCGGCCGGCCTGGATCCGGATCAGATCGGGCGCGAGCTCGCCGCGCAACCGGGCGTCGTCGAGGTGCACGACCTGCACGTCTGGGAGGTCACGTCGGGCTTTCCAGCGCTCTCGGCACACGTCGTCGTCCGCGCCGGCGATGACTGTCACGAGCGCCGTCGCCAGCTGCAGCAGGTCGTCTCCGAGCACTTCGGGGTCACGCACACGACGCTCCAGGTCGACCACGAGGCGGCGCCCCAGCCGCCGCTCCAGATCGAGGTTCCGACCCACGAGTAGACTCGCGCGCCATGAAGGTGATCAAGCCCGGCGAAGACCACTCGGTCCCACGCGGAGTCGTCGGCGGAGCCGAGATCTCGCAGACGACCTCCGGTGCGCACAACATCTACATGGGCCGCTTCCGCGTCCCGCCGGGCGCCCGCTCGATGCCCCATTACCACGAGGGGTGCGAGAGCGCGGTCTACATGCTGTCCGGCGGTCTGCTGGTCCAGTGGGGTGACAAGCTCGACCACGAGATCGATCTCACGCCCGGCGACATGGTGTACGTCCCCCCGCGCGAGACGCACGTGCTCATCAACACGTCGGATACCGAGCCGGCCGAATATGTCGTCGCGCGCGACTCGCCAACCGAGGACGCCGTGATCGTGCCGTGGGCGGCGGAGGAGACGTGATCCACGCGACCGGTCTGCTGACCGGTGCCGGTGGCAGGCGAATCTTCTGGCAGAGCTGGCTGCCCGAGGGCGAACCCCGGGCGCTCGTCGTGATCGTCCACGGCGCCGGCGAGCACAGCGACCGTTACGTCCACGTGGCCGATGCCCTGACGCGCGACGGCTACGGCGTCTATGCGCTGGACCATCGCGGCCATGGGCGCTCCGACGGCCCGCGCGCGCTGGTCGACCGTCTCGACAGCGTTGTCAGCGATCTCGATCAGCTCGTCGTGCAAGCGTCGGCCGAGCATCCCGCCGCGCCCGTGTACATGCTCGGCCACAGCATGGGCGGCACGATCGCTCTGCGCTACGCGCTCGTACACCAGGATCGGCTGGTCGGGCTGATCCTGTCCGGGCCGCTGGCGGCGCTCGAGGGGGCGCCGGCGCCGCTGCGTCTGGTCGGCAGAGTTCTGTCCGTGGTCGCGCCGCGACTGCCGCTGATCGCGATCGACCCGTCGCTGGTCAGCCGCGACGAGGACGTCGTGAGCGCCTACGTCGCCGACCCCCTGGTCCACCACGGCAAGCTGCCGGCGCGGACGGCGGCCGAACTGGCTGCGGCGGTCGACGCCTTCCCGGACACGGTGGGCGCGATCACCGTGCCGACGTTGATCGTGTACGGGACCGCCGACGGTCTGTGCCCGCCGGCCGGCAGTCAGATGCTTGCTGCCCGGATGGGCTCAGCCGACAAGACCGTCAAGGCCTACGACGGCCTCTTCCACGAGATCCTGAACGAACCCGAGCGCGAAGCGGTGCTGGCCGACATTCGCTCGTGGCTGGCCGAGCGGACCCCAACCGGCACCGACGCGGAGATCGCCGGCGACGGCATCTCCTCGCCGGCCGGCTCGAACACCTCGTAGCTGCCGTCATCACGCACGAACACGCCGCCGTGGGCCAGCCAGTCCGGCGCCCGCTCGGGGCCGCTGAGCAGCGCGGCCTTTGCGAGCACCTCCGCCTCCGCTGACGTCGGCGCGAGCGCCGTCGCCTGCACGATGCCGGTGAATGCCGGACGCCCTGTGCGCGGGTCGAGCAGGTGGTGAGCCGGGCGGCCGTCGTCGTCGATCCAGCTGCGCTGGCCGATCCCGCTGGTCGCCATGCCGCCGCTCGATACCGCGAACGTGTGCAGGATCGAACCGTCGAACGGGCTCGAGACGTGCACCTCGCGCGCGGTGGTGGCGCGACCGCCGATCCGAACGTCGCCGGAGCAGTCGACCGCGAACTCGTCGAAGCTCGACAGCGCGCCCGCGAGCTGATCGGCGAACACGCCGTTGGCGATCCCGCCGGGGTCGACGATCGTGCCGAATCTGCGCCGCACGACCGGCTCGAGCGGGTCGAGCTTGATCTCTCGCCAGCTCGGCTCGGGGCTCGGGCCGGCCGGGGACCTCGGCGGCGCCAGCCACAGCGCCTTTCGCAACCCGATAGCAGGCCCGTCGAAGTGGGAGGCGTAACCCGCACGCTCGATCTCGGCCCCGAGCGTCATATCCACCAGGCCGCCGGTCTCGCGAGCGGCGGATAGCCCGACCTCGATCAGTCGACGCAGCATCCGGCTGACCGGCACCTCGGGCCGCGGGTCGGCGTTCAAGGTGCTCACCTCGCTGGCCGGCTCAAAGCGCGAGAACCGTCCGTGCCAGCTCTGCAGCGAGCGCTTCGAGACTGCGGCCCACTCGGCGGCGTACGCGGGCCGGCGCGAGTCGGCGACGACCACCGTGCAGTTGCCGCCCAGACAGGCGAACGTGTGGCGGTGCTCGACGGGGCGGCGCGCCGTCTTGATCGGGATCCGGCGGCTGCTCACGGCCGGAGTGTCGCGATCGCCGTTGCATGCGCCATAGACCGCATCATTCCGGCCGTCCGTAGCAGTCCGGTGAGAACTCGCTAAGAAGCTGTTATGAACGCGCCACCCGCGTCGACGGAGCCGAGGTCGAAGCGACAGCCGGTGAAGTAGCCGCCCGCCCGCGAGACGAGGAAGATGATCAGCGTGGCGAGCTCGTGATCGGTGGTCTGGGTGCCAGGGCAGATGGCGACCGCAGTGACGCCGAACCGCGCCCACTCGACTGACAGCGTACGGGCGAGGTTCTCGAGCCCCGCGCGCACGCCGTCCGCGTGCGCGCCCGCGTCGGGGGGCGGAGCAACGAACAGCAGCCGACCCGGGGTGTCGGCCCCGATCAGGGCACCGGTCGCGACGGCGCGCGCCGTGATCCAGGCCCGCTCGAGCGCTTTCTGGAGTCCCTTCGTGCCCGCCGGCTCAAAGCTCGAGCGGGCATCGAACACGAGCGCGGTGAGCGGCAGCCGCTCGGCGACCCAGGCGCTCGCGGCCTGCTCGTCGCCTGCGGCCGCGTCGTCGATCGCGGCCACCCAAGCCCCGAGCCTGTGTAGCTGATCGCTGATCGCCGTCCCGCTCGCGTATGCGAATGCCACCCGACAGTCGCTGAGCAGGCCGTCGCGGAAGGTCACGTCGCAGCTCGCGCGAGGGCCGTGGACAACTTGCGCGCGCTGCCCGCCCGCTGGAGCTCGGCGTGCAGCGTGCGGATCCGATCGAGGATTCGGTCGGCGGCCTCCTGCTGCTGCTCCCGAGTTGGGTGCTCGATCACGTCGAACCGCAGCGGGTCGCCGTAGCTGACGCTGACGCGCGGGAACTGGAGCCGCTTCCAGTTGCGTATCTGGTACGAGCCGAGGATCGCGACCGGCACCACCGGCGCCCCGGACTCGAGCGCAAGGCGTCCGATCCCCGGCCTTGCGTGATCGGCGAGCTGGCCGTTGCGCGACCGGCCGCCCTCGCAGTACATCCCGATCGCGCCGCCGCGCTCGAGGATCCTGAACGCACTCTCGAACGCCTCCTCGTCCTGGTAACCGCGGCGGACTGGGAACACGCCGCCGTGGCTGAAGATCCACGACGGGATCGGGCCGCTGAACAGCTGTGACTTGGCCATGAACTGGATCCGCCGGCGGATGAAGGCACCGGCGAAGAAGTGGTCCATGAACGAGGCATGGTTGGGTGCGAGGATCAGCGGTCCGCCCGGGACGCGCGCGCTGCCGACGCCCCGCGCCCGGAACACGGTCAGCGCGTACAGGACGGTCGCGACCCGCACCACCTCGTAGACCTTCGCCTCCGGCTCGCCCGCGCGCACGCGCGCGTGAAACGGGTCGAAATGCTCCTTCGGGCGCTGGTCCTTATACCGCTGCGGCTTGAGCTCGACGTCTTGCATTCATAACCGATACCCGTCACGAGTGCCGACGTTGCGCAAACCGGCTACCCCTGCAGCGGCAGCACCAGTGTCGGCTTGTCGATCTGATGCTCGGAGGTGGTCGACACGACGGCCGTGCCGATCGCGAAGAACTCGATCACGTGCGAGCCCCAGCCGTGGCTGCGCTCGATGATCCGGGCGCCGACGATCCCCTCTGATTGCAGCTCGTCGGCCTCGTTCTGCATCCGCTCCATTGCCAGTTCCCGCGCCTCGTACAGCGCCTGTGTGAAGTTCGGCATCTCGACGTTGCGCCCCATCTGGCGCAGCGACTGGAGCATCCCCTGGCGTGCGACGTGGTAGACGCAGTTGCCCATCACGAGGCCCGCGGGACGGTAGCCGGCGCGAAGCAGGGTGGCGAAGTCCTGACCGCTCATATCCGAGGTGAACGGCCGTCCGTTCGGAGCCCGGTGAAGCTCGCCGCCGGCGTGGCGGACCGCCGTGCCTACCGCGATGAACTCGGCCAGGTCGGCGCCCCAGTCATAGCGTCCGATGTCGAGGCGCACCCCGACGACGCCGTCGGCGCCGAGCGCATCCGCCTCCTCCTCCATGCGTGTCATCGCCAGCTCGCGCGCGTGGTACATGGCCTGCGTGAGGACGCCCATCTCCTGGTTCTGGTTCCACATCGCCTGCTGGAAACCGATGTGGTAGATCGAGCTGCCGAGCACGAGCCCGAGCGGCTCGAAGCCCGACTGCTTGACGAGCAGGAACTCGTTGACCGATAGGTCGCTCGTGAAGAAGCCACGTGCGACCTCCTGCTTCATGCGCGCGATCCGCTCGAGTCCGGAGTCGGGAATCCCCGCGAGCGAGCCCGCCTCGTAGGTCGCCGCGTGCGGCGCCTCGTCCGTCGGAGCGGCCGGCTGGACCCCGCGCCGTGGCTGTGAGTCGCCGTCGTCGCGCTTGAGAAAACCCATCTAGCTCCTATCCGTTGAGCAGGCGTTCGAGCGCCTGTCTGGTTGTCTGGCTGCGCTTCGCCTGCTCCGCCAGCGCCTCCCCGAGTGCCGTCAGCCATGTGTCGGTGTCGACCGTCTCGGTCTTCAGCACGATCCCGCCCGAAAGTCGGGAAGCGGTCGTCTCGATCCCGTCTCCGGACCGGCGAAGCTCGAGCCGCTGACCGCCCGCATCGACCGTGATTTTTCCCACCTGCTTTGGCCCAAACAGGCGTCCGCGCCAGCGCAGCACGCGCACCGAGCCGGGGATTGTGTCCTCGAGCTTGGCCGCGAGCACCTCGATGAACGTCGACATATCGCTCGCATCCGCGCGCAGCGACGCCGTGATCAGATCGAGATCCTGTCCTCCGTCTGCTCCTTCGATCGCCATGACTCCACCGATCAGCCTACGCCACGTCCCACGACAGCGCGCGCTGAACAGCCCGGCTCCACGCGTGCAGCAGCCGCTCCCGCTCGTCGCCGTTCATCCGCGGCTCGAACCGACGCTTCTCGCGCCAACCGCTCGCGACCTGGTCAATCGTCCACAGCCCGACGCCGACGCCGGCCAAGTAGGCGGCGCCGAGCGCGGTCGTCTCGGCGACCTCCGGCACGCGGACCGGCACACCGAGCACATCGGCCTGAAACTGCATCAGCCAGTCGTTGGTGGCCGCGCCACCGTCGGCTCGCAACTCGGTCAGCGGGGTCCCGCAGGCCCGCTCGATCGCGCGCACCGCATCGACGGTCTGGTAGGCGATCGCCTCGAGGGCCGCGCGCGCCAGGTGTGCGCGACTGGTGCCGCGCGTCAGGCCGACGATCGTGCCGCGCGCGTACGGATCCCAGTACGGCGAGCCGAGTCCCGTCAGTGCTGGGATGAAGTAGACGCCGTCGTTGCCGTCAAGCGACGCCGCCAGCTGCTCGGTGTCGGATGCCAGCTCGATGATCCCGAGCCCATCGCGCAGCCACTGGACGGCGGCACCGGTGACGAAGATCGACGCTTCGATCGCATACGTGAGCCGCTCGCCGATCCGCCATGCAACGGTCGAGAGCAGCCCATCGACGACCGGCGGCGCCACATAGCCGGCGTTCTGCAGCACGAACGAACCGGTGCCGTACGTGTTCTTGCCCAGGCCGGGATCGACGCACGCCTGGCCGAACAGCGCCGCCTGCTGGTCGCCGGCTACGCCCGCGATCGGGACCACGTGGCCGTGCAGCGCGTCGGCTCGGGTCGTCGCGATCGGCCCACAGCTCGACGTAACTGGCGGCAACGAGCGCTCGGGGATCGCGAACAGCTCGAGCAGCTCACGGTCCCAGCCGCCGGCCGTGATGTCGAACAGCATCGTCCGCGAGGCGTTCGAGGCGTCGGTGGCGCGCTCCCCGGACAGCTTGTGGATCAGCCACGCGTCGACGGTTCCGAACATCGCCCGCCCCGACCTGGCGCGGTCGCGGAGTCCGTCGACGTTGGCCAACAGCCATTCGATCTTGGTCGCCGAGAAGTACGGGTCGAGCACCAGACCGGTGCGCTCGCGGACGAGCCGCTCACAGCCCTGCTCGCGCAGCTCGGCGCAGCGGCTCGCCGTGCGCCGGTCCTGCCACACGATCGCCCGATGCAGCGGTTCGCCGGTCTCGGGATCCCACACGCAGACCGTCTCGCGCTGGTTGGTGATCCCGAGCGCCCGGAGCTCTCCGGGCCGCGTGACGCCGGCGTCGACCAGCGCCTCGCCGGCGACGGCCTGAGTCACCTCCCAGATCTCGTCGGCGTCATGCTCGACCCAGCCGGGCCGGGGAAAGTGCTGGACGAACTCGCGCGACGCGCGTCCGATCAGCTCGGCACACTCGTCGAACACCAGGCAGGTCGTCCCGGACGTGCCCTGGTCGATGGCGAGGATCATCCGATCATGTTTGCAGCGGCCGCGGCGCCGGCCGGGGCGCTCGTCGATGGATCCCGCGCGCTCAGCCGGGGATGGATCGTGACACTCAGTGATGGATCCTGAACGAGATGCGCGCGTGGGCGAGCGTCGCGCTCGATCCGTTGGCGACCACGTACGCGCACGCGTGGTCGAGCACGGCCGAGTTCGAGGCCCAGCCCGAGATCCGCACGAACGATCCATTGACCCGGTAGTGCACGAACGACTTCTTCGGCGCCAGCCGGCGCTCGGCCGCGAACGACTTCGCGCAGCCCGAGTACTCGATGAACAACCACGCGTTCGCCGGGCCGCGCGAGGCGCCGTGAACCGTGACGTTGTAGGTCTCGCCCACCGTCGGATCGCTCGACACGGCGATCTCGATCTGGTTGCCCGTTGCGGCAACCGCCGTGGCCGCGACCAGCCACCCTCCGAGCACCGCGACCAGACAAACCCCAGCTTTACGCATCCGTGCGCAAATTATCGACGCCATCGGCGAGCGTGTAAAGAAACGACTTCGATCGCCCTTGAGCGGACTTGTGGGAGAGCCTCGCCGGGTCCGGTCGATCTTTATCCTCCGGCACGTCCCCCGGGGCCGAACACGAGGAGCACGAGTTGCCAGACGTCGAAGCGCACATCACCGGCACGGTTTGGAAGATCGAGGTCGAGGTCGGCGACACCGTGCAGGAGGGCGATGCGGTCGTGATCCTCGAGTCGATGAAGATGGAGATGCCGGTCGAGGCCGAGGACCCCGGGATCGTCACGGAGATTCGCTGCTCCGAGGGCCAATCCGTATCCGAGGGCGACACGCTCGTTGTCCTCGAGTAGCCCCGAGGGACGGCTGCTGCTCGACGAGCCCGCGCCGAACGTCGCGCGGCTCGTGATATTCAATCCCGCCAAGCGCGGGGCGCTCGATCAGGCCATTCTCGACCGGTTCGCCGAGCTGATGCCGACGCTCACGGCGCGCTGCGTGATCATCACGGGGCAGGAGCGGAACTTCTCCGCCGGCTACGACATCGGCGGGCTTCCGGAGGTCGCCCCGGGAGCCGATGCGCAACAGATCGTCGCCCACCCGTTCGCCGCGGCGCTCGATGCGATCGAGGCGTATCCATATCCGACGATCGCCGCGCTCAACGGCCATACGATCGGCGGCGGACTCGAGCTGGCGCTGTCGTGCGACCTGCGGCTCGCGTCGGAGGCGATCAAGCTCGGGATGCCGCCCGCGAAGCTCGGCCTCGTCTACTCGCATACGGGGATCAAGAAGTTCGTCGACGCGATCGGCGCACCACGCACCCGCGAGCTGTTCTTTCTCGGCAGCACGATCGACGCCGAGACCGCCCGAGACTGGGGTCTCGTCAACCGGATCGT
>DATNKY010000104.1:0-12256 GCA_035603155.1 Solirubrobacteraceae bacterium | reverse complement strand
CCCGTCGGTTGGGGTCAGCAATGGGCCGATCCGGTCGAACAGGTCGGCGAGGATGCGCGCGGTCGCGCCCCAGATCAGTTTGTCGTCGACGACGTAGGTGTCGGTCCTGATCGGCACTCCGCGGCGGAGCAACCGCCGGCGCGCGTAACCGTCTCGCAGCGCCACGAGCGGCAGCTCCAGTACCTCGGCGACCTCCCGCGGACTGAGGCTCCACGCCTGCCCAGGCTCGATCAACCCGACAAACGGGTAGATCGCGTACCCGGTGGCGATCGTTGGGGTCGGCTGCAACGCGCCGACGAGGTCGACGGCCTCTGGTGGCAGGCCAATCTCCTCGTGGGCCTCGCGGAGTGCCGTGAAGCGCAGATCGGGGTCGGTCTCGTCACGGCGACCACCGGGGAACGAGACCTCGCCGGCGTGGCGGCGCAGGTCGGCGCGGCGCTCGGTCAGCACCGCATGCAGCAGGCCATGGTCGAGGTACAGCGCTACCAGCACCGCGGCGTCGGTCCTGCCCCTGACGTCGAGCGCGATCGCGTCGTCCGGGGTGAGCAGGACGCGCTGCAGCTGGGCACGAACGTCGTGGCCGAGCGTCGCCATCGCCGGACTATATTCCCGACATGGAGGCGCTGATCATGGTCGACATGCAGAACGACTTCTGCTCCGGCGGCGCGCTCGCGGTCCCGGAGGGCGATGCCGTGATCGAGCCGGTCAACGACCTGGCGCGCGAGTTTCAGTACGTCGTCGCGACGCGCGATTGGCACCCGCCCGACCACGCCTCGTTCGTGACCCAGGGCGGCCCGTGGCCGATCCATTGCGTTCGTGACACGTTCGGGGCCGAGATCCATGATCGGATCGACACGAGCCAGATCGACGCGATCGTCGACGCCGGACGTACGCCCGAGATGGAGGGATACTCGGGCTTCGAGGACACCGATCTCGAGCGGCTGCTGCGCGAGCACGAGGTCGACACGGTCCACGTGGCCGGCCTGGCGCTCGACTACTGCGTCAAGGAAACCGCACTCGATGCGGCGCGGGCCGGGTTCGAGGTGATCGTCCACCTCGACGCCACCCGGCCGGTCGAGGCGCGGGTTGGTGACGGCGAGCGCGCGATCGCCGACCTGCGTGCCGGCGGCGTCGCCGTCGTGGACTGACCGGCTGACGGGACTGACCGGGCTCACTCGGCTGACTGGGCTGACTGGGCTGACTGGGCCGACTGCGCTGACTGGGCCGACTGGGCTGACTGGGCTGACTGGGCTGACCGGGCTGACTCGGCTGACGGGACTGACCGGGCTGACTCGGCTGACGGGGCTGACCGGTCCCTCGCTGAGCCCGCCTGACCGGCCGTGCAATCCGTGGAAAATCCGACTCATCAGATCTGATCTTCCACGTTTGTCCCGCTGGCGCTGCAATATGTGGAAGATCCGACGCACGGCACCGGATTTTCCACGCTTTGCAGCCGGCGTCGCGCGTGGTCGAGTGACCGTGGCTCGCCTGCTGGGTGTCCCGCGTGTTGGGCGAAGGCGGGCTCGCGCGCCGGGCGTCCTGCGTGGTTGGGTGACCGCGGCTCGCCGGCCCGGGCTCACACGAGCGGGTTGAAGACCAGTCCGGTCGGGACCTTGGGGAAGAAGTAGGTCGACTTGGGCGGCATGCTCTCGCCCGCGGCCGCGACCTCCTGCACGCGCTCGATCGGCGTCGGCGCCATGAAGAAGGCGGCGTCGTAAGCGGCGGTCTGCACCAGCTCGAGCGCCTGATCGAAGTTACGGGCGTAACCGAGGCCGTTGAGCTCGTCGATGTCGTGGTCACTCATCTTCAGCGGGCCTTTGAGGATCAGCGCCTCGAACACCGCCGTGTCGAGGCGACGGTATGGCGGTGCGTGATCGGGCAGGGCCGCGTCGGCGATCGAGTCGTCTTTGAGGCTTAGCATGAACGGCTGGCGAAACTGCGAGTCGATGTAACCGATCCGCACCCCGTCACCCGGTCCCGGCGCGAGTTCGGTGGTCGACTGGAGGCGCTCGATGTCGAACTTGCTCCTTAGCGTGTTCGCCAGCGCCTCTTGTTCAGCCTGGGACAGGCCCTTGACCAGCCGGTGGGTCGGGAAGACCGTCAGCCCCGGATCCTGGAGGGCGACGAGGCACATGAGCACGTAGCGATGCGGGCCCTCGCCCCCGATCTCGTCGGCGTAGACCCGGGCTGTCTCGTATCGGTGGTGCCCGTCTGCGATCAGCAGTTCGCTGTTGTGCAGTGACGCCGTGACGGTCTCGATCGCTACCGCGTCCTGGACGCGCCCCAGCCGGTTGATCGTTCCGTCATCGTCAGTCGTCTCGGCCCAGGGAGCGGCCTCGCTCAGCGCGCTCCAGGCCGTCCCGCCGGGGTCCGAGTAGAGCGAGAAGATCGGCGACAGGTTGGTCCTCGTGGCTCTGGTCAGCCGGAGCCGATCCTCGCGCGGGCCTGGGTGGGTGCGCTCGTGCGGCCGAACCCGGCCGGCCCCGTACTCCTCCACGCGCACGCGCGCGAAGAATCCGCGCCGCGTCCGCTGCTTGCCGTCCGGTCCGGTGTAGTCCTGCTCGAGCGTCCAGAGGGCCGGCTGTTCGTCGCGCACGATCACGCCCTCGCCCCGCCACTGCCTCAGCAGCTCGGCCGCCCGTTCGTAGCGATCGTCTCCGCCCTCCGGAAGATCGATCGCGACCACGTTGTACGGCGAGCGCGCCTGCAGCACGATGCGCTGGTCCGCGTCGATCACGTCGTACGGCGGTGCGACGACGTCCTGGAGTCCTCCGGTTCGCTCGAGGCTGTACCTGAGCGCCTGCAGCGGCTGGGTCTCGGGCATCGGCGGTCGAGCCTACTCGACCGGCTGGAAGAGCCTGATTTGCGGGGGGGTTTCCGTCCGACGCTCGTAGGTTTCACCCCAAGACGAACAGCAGCCAGCTTCGTACCCGGACATGGCGTTGTGCCCATGGTGTTGTCGCCGTCGCCGTTCACGACACTTTGCTGCGAGCGCGGCTCCAGGCCTGGATCGATCGGGCGCTCGAGACATGGGGTTAAACTCAACCGCGCGGGGCGTGGCGCAGCCTGGTAGCGCGCCGCCTTTGGGTGGCGGAGGTCCCCGGTTCAAATCCGGGCGCCCCGATTTGCGCAAGCCCCTGCTACGGCAGGGGTTTTCGCGTTGACAGCCGCGCCGAGCAACCGCGAGCCCGACATGATCGCCGCCGCGTTCGCGCGCGAGACCGCCGAGCCGGTCGCTGCCTGACAGCGGCCAGGAGGCTCCGCACCCGGACGCCTGAGACTGCCGCTCCGTTTCGATCAACTCGACAGCGGTCGCCGGGTCAATCACCGAATAGCTGCCGGAGAAAGCGCTCGCGGGCCGATAGGAAGCTCGCAGTCAGCCGCACGGGCTCGGCGTCGTCGTAGTCGACGTGCTCCAGACCCGAATCCGTGCATTGATAGATCGCGGCATCGGGGTACGCGAGGATGATCGGTGAATGCGTCGATATGACGAACTGAGAGCCTTCGTTCACGAGCTCATCGATGCGGCGCAAGCACGTCAAGCAGTTCTGCGTTGAGAGCGCGGCCTCCGGCTCGTCGAGCAAATAGAACCCGTTGGCACCGAATCGGTGGATCATCAAGGCGAGGAAGCCTTCGCCGTGTGACTGCTCGTGCAACGACTTCCCGCCGTAGGCGCGAAGCGCGTCACCGTCTAGCCGTTCCAAATACGTCGAGGCGACAAATAGGCTCTCCGCACGCAGGAAGAAGTCGGTCTTCGGTCGGCGGGCTCCCCGGGCGAGCCGAATGGAGTCGACAAGACCCGTCCGGGCCGTGCGCTTTGAGAAGGCGTATGGCTGAGCCTCCTTGCCCTCGGTGGGGAATGTGTAGTTCGAGGAGCCGCCCTCGGCCTGCATGCCAGCAGCCATCGCGATCGCGGTCAGCAGCGTCGACTTGCCGCTGCCGTTCTCTCCGATCAGGTAGGTGACCTTCGGATGAAGCTCGAGACCCTCGGCGAGCTGAGCAACAGCCGGAAGGTCCCACGGATGCCCGACATGCTCCTCGTCTGATCCTGGCATCAAACGGACGCCCTTGACAAACGCTTCGGCCACGCTCGGACCGTACAGCCTCAGCGAAAACCCTCACTGCCCCAACGGGCTTAGCAGAAGCACGCAGCCACCCGTCGCTCGGGCTCCGGCCCTTCGTACCGTTCTTCGTACCAATCTGTATGCACCTCAGTGCCCCTCAGGCACCGCAAACCCCGTAGATACAGCGCTTTGCGCCACCATGCACCAGATGTACCCGGTTCAAATCCGGGAGCCCCGACTTCTGACGTCGCGCGCTGAGCTTCGAGCTCAGCGCGCAGCGAGGCGCTGATGGACGAGCCGGACCGCCATCGACCCTTCGCCGACGGCCGAGGCGCAGCGCTTGACCGAGCCCGAATGAACGTCGCCGACGGCGAAGATGCCCGGCTGGCTGGTCTCGAGGAAGTACGGGCGCTCGCCGTCGAAGGCCTCGAGCTGCTCTTCCTCGAGATCGCGGCCCGTGACCAGGAATCCGTGTTCGTCGGCCGCCACGCGGTCGTTCAGCCATTCGGTGTGCGGGGAGGCTCCGATGAAGACGAACAGCGCCTTGCATTCGCTCTCGGTGCGGGTGCCGGTGCGCGAGTCGCGGATCACAACCGCCTCGAGTCCATCCTCGCCCTTTAGCTCGTCGATCTCGCTGTACGTGAGCAGATGGACCCGGTCGTTGCGTTCGAGCTCGTTGATCAGGTAGCGAGACATCGACTTCCCGAGGTCGCCGCCGCGGATCAACAGCCGGCAGCTGACCGCGGTGCGGGACATGAACATCGCCGCCTGACCGGCCGAGTTGCCGCCACCAACGATCACGACCGGGTCGCTCTGACACATTTGCGCCTCCGCCTGCGTGGCGGCGTAGTAGACCCCGTTGCCCTCGTACCGCTCCAGGCCGTCGACCGCGAGTTTGCGATAGCGGGCGCCGGTTGCGACGATCAGGGTCCGGCCGTGAACCACCTGGCCGTCGCTGAGGCCGACCGCGTAGTCGCCGTTCTCCACGCCGAGGCTCACCGCCTCGGCTGGCACGACCAGCCGGGCTCCGAAGCGGCCCGCCTGGAGCATCGCGCGCTCAGCGAGTTCGCTGCCCGAGATCCCGGTCGGGAATCCGAGGTAGTTCTCGATCCGCGCCGATGTGCTGGCCTGGCCTCCGAACGCGACCGAGTCGATCGCCTGCGTGTCCAGGCCCTCCGAGGCGCCGTAGACCGCCGCCGCGAGGCCGGCCGGTCCGCCGCCGACGATCACGAGATCGCACATCGCGGGCGGCGCGCCGCGGGCGCCGAGCCCGAGCATGCGGCCCAGCTCTGCGTTGGAGGGATTGCGCAGCACCTCTGAACCGCGGACCACTACAGGCGTGTCTTCGGGCTCGACCGCGAGCGCCTGCAAAAGCCGGTCCGCCTCCTCGTCCTGCTCGACGTCGAGCCACTCGTATGGCATTCGGTTGCGGGCGAGGAACTCGCGCAGCCGTCGGGTGTCCTCCGAGAATCTGGAGCCCACCAGCTTGACCCCGGCTCCAAGCCCGATCAGGATCGAGCGCCTGGCCAGAAAGGCGCGCAGGATCAGGTCACTGAGCTCCTCGTCGTCAGACACCACCTCGCGCAACCGGCTCGCCGGGACCTGGATCACCTCGCCGGCGTCCCGGACGACGGCGGTGAGATAGGCGGGCGAGCCCGTCAGTAGGTTGAGCTCGCCGAGGAACCGATGCTGTCCGTGTACGGCGATCACGCGGTTCTCGTCGCCGTATCCCCGGACGATCACCACCGCCCCGGACTCGACGACGAAGAAGTCGTAGTCGGCGTCTCCTTCGGTGAACAGCACTTCGCCCGGAGTCGTGGTGCGGACCGTGCCGAGCGCGCGCAGCTTTGCGCGCTGGTCATCGTCGAGGCGCGGGAAGGCGCCGTGGCGGTCAGCCGGCTCCTCGACCCCGAATCCGAGCAGCTCACTCATACGTTGTCCGGAACGATGAACGCCACCTCGTCAACGAAACACCAGGACCAGTCCTCGCCGCGTTCCACCGACGTCATGATCGGATGCTCGCTCTCGCGCGCATGGCGCGATGCGTGGCGGTTGGGCGACGAGTCGCAACAACCGACCTTCCCGCACGTGCGGCAGACTCGCAAGTGCATCCAGGTGCCGCCAATCTTTAGGCACTCCTCGCAGCCTTCGGTCTGCTCGGGCCGGTCCACCAGGATCTGATCGAGATGTGTGCAGTTGACCATTCGGCTCCTTTCGCGTTCGGTTCCGACGACCGCTGGCGCCGACGCGTTCGGTCGCGGTGCTGGGCGTCTGCACTGGACATTGCCGAAGCTGTCAAGCCCGCGCGTTCCGAGCCGGGCCGGAGGGCACGTTCTTACGGTCGCCCGCGATCACACGGGGCGGGCGCTCGCGTTTACCCTGAGCTGGAGCCCCCGTAGCTCAGCCGGATAGAGCGACGGCCTTCTAAGCCGTGGGTCGCAGGTTCGAATCCTGCCGGGGGCGCTCGAATCTCAGCGCCTCCGTCTGTCCATCGCACCCGAGCGTGTCTACCCGGCGTCCGGGGAGAACGCGCGAAAGCGACTCGTCATCCGGGCGTCGGGGTCGTCTTCCTCGCCCGCGTCGCCGTCTGCGTTGTCTGTCACCTGATCCTCCCCGTTCGACGTCTCGTCGGTCTCACGATGGTCTGCGTTCGCCTGTTCGACGACGCTCTCGAGGAAGTGGCGCAGCTTCTCCTCCCGCCCTTCACTGACGCCTTTGACGGAGATCTTGCGCTTCTTGATGACGACCTCATCCCAGTCGTTTCCGATCAGCCTGGCGACCCTCTCGAAACTGGCCTTCCAATCCGACTGCGGGGCTGGGTCGAGGTCGACGGTCAACTTCGCGTCATGGACCTTGGCGGTGTCCCAATCGAGCTTTGGTTCGGCTCTGTCCATTAGCTTGACTTCTTGCCGCCCTTGCGGCCGGCCGCCGCCTTCTGAGCCCGGTTTCCGCCGCTGCCGCTTCCGCTCCTGCGTTTGCTCCGGCTGCTGCCGCTGCTCTCGCCGCCGCGGCTCGAGGCGCCCGGCGAGTTGGCGATCGCGGCTGCCCGTGACTTGCTCATCCCCTTCTTGCGCAACCCCTCGTACTGCTGGTCGTTCTTGACGCTGGGACCGTGATCCTTGGCCACGGCTCACCTCCGATCGTCGCGTTGTGCACGTATTGACGTGTCTACCCGCAACGGCGAGCCGTGGACCCGATTGGATCCGATCGCGCGCCGCCGACGACAGCCGCTTCAGTGACCCAGCTCGACGGTCAGCGCTGCGTGCGTTGCGCGCCGTAGGCTGCGAGGAACACCGACACGCCGCTCTCGGCGAATAGGTCAAGGTCCGCGTCGGCCGGGGGAGATTCGTCGCCGAGCAGCATCGCCCGGTTGAGGGGGATCGACATCACGAGCCAGTTGAAGTGAGCGGCCGCGAGCAGCGGATCATCGAGCACGAGGGCGCCCCGCCGAGCCAAGCGCTCGAAGACGGCGGCGAGGGCGGAGATCGTGCGGCCCGGGCCTCGCTCATAGAACAGCTGACCGAGCTCTGGGAACCGCCCGCTCTCGCCGATCACCAGCCGGCGCAGCTGCAACAGACGAGGCTGCATCACTCTCGCCAGCTGCTCGCGCGCCAGCGCGCGTAGGTCGGCGCCGACGTCGCCGCTGTCCTGGAGGGCGACCACCGCCTCGTAGTTGGGGTCGCTGATCTCATCGACGGTCATGGCGACGATCTCGCGAAACAGCCTCTGCTTGTCTGCGAAGTGTTTGTAGACGGTCTGTTTTGACACCGTCGCGTCGGCTGCGATCTCGTCCATGCTCGTACCGAGATATCCGTTGCGGAGAAATCGTTCCGTGGCGGCATCGAGGATCGCTCTGCGCTTGCGGTCGGAGCGGCGCTCCGAACCGGCCTCGCGACCGGAGCTGGCGGAGGGATCCTCGGCCATTTGGCCGGAATCGTACTGGACGGTCTAGTTCTGCCCCGAGGCGACTCACCCTTACCCGACGGGGTCGAACCTGCTGCTGGGGTGTGGCTAGGCCCTGTTTCGCCGGCGCCGCTTGCCCGTGACCTGCCACGGGCCCGGCGCGAGGTCGAGCACCATGTTGACGAGCCAGACGATCAGCGTCGACTCGACGAGCGTCCAGAACCCGTTGATATTGAAGCCGCTGACGATCGCCTGGGTCAGCAGCAGCATCAGCAGGGAGACGAAGAACCACGCGATTCCGAAGCTGAGGATCGCCAACGGGATCGTGATGAACCGCAGGAGTGGCTTGAGCAACGTGTTCAGGACGCCGAACACCGCGGCAGCCTCAAGCAGCGCGCCGGCGTTCGAGACCGTCACCCTGCTGAGGATCGCCGCGACGACGCCGAGTATCAGCGCGTTTGTGAGCCAAGAGATGGCGAGCCTCACCCACAGCGGCGGCCCATCACCCCCCGATGTTCCACCATTCGCCATCTCTCACAACCTCAGGTCAGCCGTCATGTCAATGGATCTTTACAGATGGCGACCCTGGCAACCGCAACGAGAGGTGCGCGCGGCGCTGGTAGATTCAACTGCTCCACGGTGGGCGTAGCTCAGCTGGTAGAGCTCCTGGTTGTGGTCCAGGCGGTCGGGGGTTCGAGTCCCCTCGCTCACCCTTAGAAAATGCCTGCTACTAGTGTCCTTTTGGACCGCTTGGTTCGGTTGGGCACCTCATGCGTCCATCAATTGTCCATCAGTTTCCGATCGGTCGTGCGCGACTTCGGGCCTCAGAGCGACCCGTGAGGGCGCCGCCTGGGATAACGGTCCGGGGGCCGCGGCGGTTGGGCCTCGTCCGATGACGCTGGTTGTGACCGGCTGGGGGCCGGGCGGTCGCAGGTTCAAATCCTGTCTCCCCGATTAGCGAAAGGCCTGCAAATCAGGCATGTCGGGCGAGACAGGCAGACCGCTCATTGCCCCGACGGACGTCTATTGGACGACTAACTTTTGTTGTCCGTGCAGAAATCGGGCCTGATTTCAGCCGCGGCGCCGCTGACGACAGGCCCCGATCCCGGCTCTGAAAGAAGGATCGCCAAGGGCGCCTGCTCCGCGCAGGTTGGCGTGTCGTGCATGCGCGCGAGGTGCTCCGGGCGTCGGTGCACCCCCGACGTCGGCCAGGCCTCGGGCACTGCTCGCGACGGGGGTCCTGGCACCCGCGAGCACCTGGTCGCCGCCAGCCTGATGCTGCGGGGGCGTGCCACCTCCGAGGAGGCGCGTGAGCTGATGGCCGAGCGGCGAGCCGAGGCGTTCCAGCGCGGCACGAAATTCCCCGAGATGTGCAGCCTCATCACCTCCGCATCCCGAGTGCGAGGCGCAAACCCTGGCCCGCACTAACGGCGCCTCTTGACTGCCACCATGCCCGCGAGCCACCGAGATGGCGCTACGGCTCATTCCAAGTGCTCTCCCATCCTCGCTGAGGTTGAGGTGAGGACACGCCCGTCAGGAATGTCGGCCGCTGGCGAGTACCCGCCGCCGTGCGTAGCGCTCCTATCAGCCGGTCTGGCGACACGATCAGCACGCCGGCTTCGACGCGCTCGAGCCGCCTGGCACGAACGACGCAGAGGATCGCGAGCGCTCCGCACGGGCACCAGCGGCGACAACGGCGGCCCTGCAGCCAGTTGGCCATCTCGTCCAGCCGAGCGACATGCTGATCGTCAAATGCCCGGGTCTTTGTTTCGATCGCGAACGCGATCCCGGTCGGCGCGATCGCTACGCAGTCGATGTCCCCTCGTCCTTGCCATCGCAGGGAATGCCGCAGGCGCCAGCCTTCGGCTGTGAGCGGCAGCAGTGCCCGCTGCACCTGCTCCTCCGAGCGCGCGCCGACCCGGCTGCGCGCCGCCAGCCTCGTCCACCGGCGAGCACGCGCGCCGAGCGCGATCGCCCCCAGCAGTAGTACGAGCGCGATCCAAGGCGCCCCTTTAGCCAGGGCCAGTAGCGCCGCGACGGCCGCGATTAGACAAGCCGCACCTGTTGTGATTGCGCGACCGAGGCGACGGTACTGCTGGCGGCGGGGGTAGTTCGCGATCTCGCCTGCTCGCGCGCTCGAACTCCCTGGCCGCGTCGTTGCGCGCCTGCGGCGAGCGCGGTACGCGCTGGGTGTTCCGCCAGGACGGCGGTCCCGAGGCCAGCGATAACGCGGTCTCAGGCGGCGAGCCGTCGGCGGGCCTTCTGCACGCTCGGGAGCGCGGCCTTGGCCTTTGCGAGCGGCCGCGCGCGAACGTCAACGCTCGCCGGCTTGCGCGCGATCGTGATCTCCTCACCAGTCGCCGGGTTGCGTCCCCTACGCGTCTTCGACGCCGGCTTGACACGCACCGTCAACTGCACGAGACCACCGATCCTCACCTTCTGGGCATTCCCAAGCTCCTCGAGCACGATCTCCTCAAACGCCTCAAGCACCCGCCGCGCCTCCGCGCGGCTGATATCGGCGCGGTCAGCGACGGCGCCAGCGAGCTGTGTCTGGGTCAAGGACAACGAAAACCTCCCCCGTCGAACGATGCAGACAAACAACGAGCCCATTGAACCCGGCGCGGCGGACATACCAGCGATGCGCCCACCGTCTCCCAATGCACGCTCCGGCTACAACCCTGATGGCGCGCAGTCGTCGCCGATCACTCTCATGGTCCCCGGGTTCTTTGCCGCATTCGGCTCAGAGCAGAAGCAAGACCCATCCGAGTTGGAGTAGGCCAGACTTCTGCGTGTTCGTGGAAGCAGGTCTGTGGTTCATTGACCATTTGGCGCTGGAGAACTTGCGTTTGAACGCGCCGACGGTGCACCACTCACGGCGAGCCTTGGCTTAGGTAGGCGCTTTCCGGGTGATTGCGGTCAGCTCTTGAGTAGCGCGTCTTGCTACTGGCGACAAGCGAGCGCAACCGAACGGGTCAGTCGTGCTTTCGCTGTCGCACGGGCGGCCGGGCGTGACTTGCTGACGCCGGTGGTTTGTTGAGCTGGGGGTTGGGCGCTATGGTTTCGGGAGAGCGATGAGGCTCGCTCCTAACCGCGGCAGTTGCCGCTGATGGCCTCTACGACAACGTCAAACGACGCATCGTGGAGGTTTCGGAATGGAGCCAGTCCAACTCGCAGCGATCCTCGTCGGGGCTGCACTGTGCGCGAGCATGGTGTCGGTCCAGATCGGCGTGTCGGTCGCGCTGATCGAGCTCGCGTTCGGCATCGGCCTCGGGAACGTGTTCAACCTCGACCCGGACCAAAGCTGGCTCGTGCTGATCGCCAGCTTCGCGTCCGTGGTGCTCACGTTCCTCGCTGGCGCCGAGGTCGACCCCGACGACTTCCGCGAACGATTCGCGGCATCGGTCACGATCGGGGTGGCGTCGTTCGCAGGCCCGTTCGTCGTCGCGACGCTCGTCGCGCTCGGGCCGCTCGGGTGGACGACGAAAGCGTCGCTGATCGCTGGCACCGCGCTCTCGACCACCAGCCTTGCAGTCGTCTATGCGGTCCTGGTCGAGACAGGGCTGAACACCGTGCGGGTCGGGAAGTTGATCATGAGCGCCTGCTTCGTGACCGACATGTGCACCGTGATCGCACTGTCGGCGATCTTCATCAAGCCGACGATCTGGTTCCCTGTGTTCATCGTCGTGTCGGTCGGAGTGATCGTGCTGCTACCGAGGATCGCGCCGTGGTTCTTTTGTCGTTTCGGTGATCGGGTGATCGAGCCGGAGATAAAGCTCGTGTTCGCGATCCTGCTGGGGCTGATGGTGCTCGGCGACGAGGCCAACAGCCAGGCGGTGCTGCCCGCGTTCGTGCTCGGCCTCGTGATGAGCCGCCACTACCAGCAACACCAGGAGGAACAGCGGCGGCTGCGAGTTGTCGCGTTCGCGTTCCTGACCCCGTTCTTCTTCCTGCGCGGCGGGATGAACGTCAGCCTCGGCGCCGTGTTCGCGAACCTCGGGGTGCTCGCCGCGCTTGCGGCCGCGTAGCTCGTCCCGAAGCTCGGACTGGTGTTGCCGCTCGCGAGACGCTACGCCCCTGAGCACGCAACGTTCATGACGCTGCTGATGAGCACCGGGTTGACGTTCGGGACGATCAGCGCGCTCTTCGGACTAACCGCGCACATCATCGACCGCTCCCAGTTCTCGCTGCTGGTGACGGTCGTTGTTCTCTCCGCGATCGTTCCCACCGCGATAGCGCAACGCTGGTTCTCCCCGTCCGTGGACGAGCTTGGTGAGCATCCGCATCACCTG
>DATNKY010000175.1:0-4381 GCA_035603155.1 Solirubrobacteraceae bacterium | reverse complement strand
GTAGCTGCGCAGCGCGCTCCACTCACGCTCGAATCTGACCTGGTCCTCGACGGCGTCCCGGAATCCGGACAGCCGCTCCCAAGCACCGATCCAATACGCCTCCCGCTGACGGAACGCCTCGACCTCGTCGGCCGACACGGGGGCGCGCGGGGACCCCAGCAGCCCCCGCCAGGCGGCGAACGCCGAGCTCGACTTGTACGGCGAGCGGTAGCGGTCCGGCGGGCCGAGGGGCAGCACCTGCCACCAGGACTGGCCGGCGGCGGCGAGCCAGTCGATGAACCTGTATGCCTCAGGGCCGAGGCGACCCCCCGGAAGCGAGGTTATATGGAGCTGGACCCCGCTCAAGTGGGTGGTCGTGTTCACCGGCAGGTGTTTACCCGATGGCCGCAGGCGGATACCTTCCGAGTTGATGAGCACGCAAACACGCGAGACTCCGAGGGCGGGCACGCCCGCTGAGGCGCCGACGGCACCGGTGCCGCGGATCGTGATCCAGTATCCGGTCCCGGCCGTCGACGACGGCCGCTATCCGGTCAAGCGCTGCGTCGGCGACCGGGTCGCGGTACAGGCCGACGTGTTCCGCGACGGCCACGACCTGATCCGCGCCACCGTGCGCCACCTCGGTCCGGGCGACGGCGAGTGGCGTGAGGCCGAGCTGCAGAGGCTCGACGCGCAGATCGGCGGCGTCCGCTGGTCGGGCCAGTTCTCCGTTGACCGTCCCGGGCGCTGGCTCTACACGATCGAGTCGTGGACCGACGTGTTCGGCACCTGGCGCGACGAGCTGGCCAGGAAGGTGCAGGCGCGCCAGGACGACTTGAGCGGTGAGCTTTCGGAAGGCGTCGTGCTGCTCAACGAGGCCGCACGACTGGCCGACTCGGACGCGGACCGGAGGTTGATCGAGCACGCGGCGCGCGAGCTCGAGGATCCGGCGGTGCCAGACACCGCCAAGCACGACGTGGCACTCGGCGAGGAGCTGCTCGCGGCCGTCGAGCGCAACCAGGCGCGCCACGGCCTCGTGTCGCTCGACCAGCCGCTGGTCATCGAGGTCGACCGCCTGCGGGCCAGGTTCGGCGCCTGGTATGAGCTCTTCCCGCGTTCATGGGGCGGGCTGAACGGCGTCGAGCGCCAGCTACCGAGGCTGTCGGAGCTCGGCTTCGACGTCGTCTACCTACCGCCAATCCACCCGATCGGGCTGACCAACCGCAAGGGCCGCAACAACGCACTGACCGCCACCGCCGCCGACCCCGGCTCGCCCTGGGCGATCGGCGACGCGAGCGGCGGCCACGACGCGATCCACCCGGACCTCGGCACGGTCGACGATCTTCGCTCGCTGACCTCGAGCGCGCGCGAGCTCGGGATCGACATCGCGCTCGACTTCGCGATCCAGTGCTCGGCCGACCACCCGTGGCTGACCGAGCACCCCGAGTGGTTTCACCACCGCCCCGACGGGACGCTGAAGTACGCCGAGAACCCGCCCAAGCGCTATCAGGACATCTACAACGTCAACTGGGAGTCCGAGGATTGGCGCGGGCTCTGGGACGCGCTGCTCGAGGTGATGCTGCACTGGGTCGACTGCGGCGTGCGCGTGTTCCGCGTCGACAACCCGCACACCAAGCCGTTCGCGTTCTGGGAATGGCTGATCGAGCAGGTGCATGCGCGCGACCGCGACGTCGTCTTCCTCGCCGAGGCGTTCACCAAGCGCTCGGTGATGCGCCACCTCGGCAAGGTCGGCTTCTCGCAGTCCTACACCTATTTCACCTGGAAGAACGCCCGCTGGGAGCTGACCGAATACGTGTCCGAGCTCGCCTACTCGGGCGAGCAGGAGTACTTCCGACCCAACTTCTTCGCCAACACGCCGGACATCCTGCACGCCTACCTCCAGCACGGCGGCCGGCCGGCGTTCGAGGCCAGGCTCGTGCTCGCGTCGACGCTGAGCCCGAGCTACGGCATCTACTCGGGATTCGAGAACATCGAGAACGTCGCCGTGCGCGAAGGCTCCGAGGAATACCTCGACTCCGAGAAGTACGAGCTCAAGCGGCGCTCGCTCGACGGTCCGCTGCTGCCGCTGGTCGCCCAGCTGAACCAAGCGCGCCGCGAGCATCCGGCGCTCCAGGAGTTGTCCAACATCACCTTCCTCGACACCGCCAACGACGCGCTGATCGCGTACGCCAAGCAGTCGGGCACCGACACGGTGATCTGCGTCGTCAACCTCGATCCGCACCAGCCCCAACAGGGGATCGCGGCGATCCCCGCGAGCCTCGGCGTGGCGCCGGCCTTCACCGTGCACGATCTGCTCTCGGGCGAGCGGTACCAGTGGCGAATCGGGACCAATTTCGTCGCGCTCGTTCCTGGAGTGCGCCAGGCCCACGTTCTGCGGGTAGAGCACTAGCGTCATTCTCATGAGCGTCGGACCGTCCACCCTCACGCACCTGCTCGCGCGCGAGCACACCACGACGAGCGCGAGCCCGGAGTCCCAGGCGCCGGCCCAGGAGGTCCAGGCGCGCCAGTGGTTCGAGGCCGAGCCGCTGTGGTTCAAGCGCGCCGTGTTCTACGAAATCCACATCCGCGGCTTCTTCGACGCCAACGGGGACGGCTCCGGCGACGTTCGGGGGCTGACCGAGAAGCTCGACTACCTGCAGTGGCTCGGGATCGACTGCATCTGGCTGCTGCCGTTCTACGAGTCGCCGCTGCGCGACGGCGGCTACGACATCTCGGACTTCACCAAGGTCCACCCCGATTACGGCACCGTCGAGGATGTCAGGGAGCTGATCGAGGCCGCCCACGCTCGGCGGATCCGGGTGATCGCCGACCTCGTGATGAACCACACCTCGAGCGACCATCCGTGGTTCGTCGAGTCGCGGTCGAGCCCGACGTCGCCAAAGCGCGACTGGTACGTGTGGTCAGACACCGACGAGCGCTATCGCGACGCGCGGATCATCTTCACCGACACGGAGGTCTCCAACTGGACCTATGACCCGGTCGCGGGCGCTTACTATTGGCACCGCTTCTTCTCGCACCAGCCCGACCTCAACTACGACAACCCGGACGTCGGCGACGCGATGATCGGAGTGCTGCGATTCTGGCTCGACCGCGGCCTTGACGGATTCCGGCTCGACGCCGTCCCTTACCTGTTCGAGCGCGAGGGGACCAACTGCGAGAACCTGCCCGAGACCCACGCCTACCTGCGGCGGATCCGGGCCGAGATCCAGCGCGACTACCCCGACCGGGTGCTGCTCGCCGAGGCCAACCAGTGGCCGGCTGACGTGGTCGAGTACTTCGGCCGCGGCGACGAGTGCCAGATGGCGTTCCACTTCCCGGTGATGCCGCGGATGTTCATGGCCGTGCGTCGCGAAACGGCCGCCCCGATCTACGAGATTCTCGAATCGACGCCGCCGATTCCCGAGAACTGTCAGTGGGGACTCTTCCTGCGTAACCACGACGAGCTGACGCTTGAGATGGTCACCGATGACGAGCGCGACTACATGTATGCCGAGTACGCCAAGGACCCGCGGATGAAGCTCAATCTCGGGATCCGCCGGCGCCTAGCGCCGCTGCTCGACAACGGTCGCGACGAGATCGAGCTGATGACCGCGATCCTGTTCTCGCTGCCCGGGTCGCCAGTTCTCTACTACGGTGACGAGATCGCGATGGGGGACAACATCTTCCTCGGCGACCGCGACGGCGTCCGAACGCCGATGCAATGGACCGGGGATCGCAACGGTGGCTTCTCGCGCGCCGATTTCGCGCAGCTCTACGCGCCGCCCCTGATGGACCCCGTGTTCGGGTTTCAGGCGGTCAACATCGAGGCCCAGCTGCGGACGCCGACCTCGCTGCTGCGCTGGATCCACCGTTTCATCGCGCTGCGCAAGGAGCACCCTGTGTTCGGGTTTGGCACCTACGAGCCGATCGAGACCTCCAACGCGCGGATCTTCGCGACGATCAGGCGCTTCGAGGACGACCTGGTCCTGTGCGTGCACAACCTCGCGCGCTCGGCCCAGGCGGTCGAGCTCGACCTGAGCCCGTACGCCGGCCGCTATCCCGTCGAGCTGTTCGGCCGCTCGCGCTTTCCGCAGATCGGCGAGCTGTCGTATCTGCTGACGCTCGCGCCGCGCGGCTTTTACTGGTTTCAGCTCGTCGAGGAAGGCGAGGAGGCGATCGGATGAGCGAACCGGTGCAGACATCAGCCCAGGAATTGATCGAGGGCGTCGACCTCGAGGCGCTCGCGCGATGGCTGGAGCAGCGGCGTTGGTACGCGTCCAAGTCGCGCCACGTGAGCGCGGTCGAGATCGACGAATGGGCGCAGCTGGCAGACCAGCCGACGCTGCTGCTCGCAGTCGTCCAGGCTCGGTTCGCGAGCGGCAGCCACGAGCTGTACCAGCTGCCG
>DATNKY010000737.1:0-3257 GCA_035603155.1 Solirubrobacteraceae bacterium | reverse complement strand
AAGAGCCCGCCAAACCGCAGCTCGTAGCGTTGATAGATCTCATAGCCATGGCTGGGCCGCTCCAGGATCAAGGCCAACACCAGCCACGCAGCCAGCGAGAGCGCGCCCGTGGCAGCGCCAGCCGCCGCTTCAGACGTCGCTGTCGAACCTCGATGTCCACCTTCTCCTGCGCCCATCGCTCCCATGCCCACGGTCAGATCATCGAAATCCCAGATGCTGCGCTTCAGAAATCAAAGATAAGCCATATTCGAACATCTCCACCTATATGTGCCAAGGCGTGTTTCCCACTCCGGTCTTCTGAGGAGCAATGGTCACAGCATGGGGTCCGTCAGGCACTCGCGTCACCCGCGATACGTCAGGCCTGGTGGACGACAAAGGTCGCGCAGACCCGCCATGCGCGCCTAGCGGACCGCTGAGCGAGCCTGTGCTCAGCTCACTTCAACCGGCAGCTCGACCGCCCCAACCTCGACCTCGGCGAGCAGGCGCCGAGCTTCCTTGGGGTCGATCAGGCCGGCGCCGAGCCGTCCCGTCGACTCCGCTCCACAAGCGACGCCAAAGCGCAGGCACTGGTCGGGCGCACGCCCCTCGTAGCGGGCGGCGACGTAGCCGGCGAGGAAGGCATCGCCAGAGCCGCGCTTGGCGACCGGCTCGCGCTCGGCGGTCTGCGCGCGGCGCAGGCACGATTTCCCGTCGACGAGCACGTCGGCTACACAGCCGTCGCCCATCGTCATGATCGCCTCGTGCGGTCCCAGCGCGACGATCTCGCGCACCGCGAGCAGCCTTTCCTCCTCGGAGGCGAACTCGTGGCCGACCAGCTCCTCGGCCTCGAGGATGTTCGGGGACACGACATCGGGCTCGGCGCGAACCGCGTGCAGCAGCGCGTCACCGTCGGTGTCGATCACCGTGGTGACGCCGACTTTCTGCAGATCGCGGATCAACTCGGCATAGATCTCCGAGGAGACGCCTCGCGGCAGCGATCCGGCGAGCACCACGATCGCGGCACCGCGAGCCAGATAGAGCAGCTTGTCGCGGAACAGCTCGACCTCCTGCTCGGAGACCGCGGGACCGCGTTCGTTGACCTCCGTCTGCTCCCCGTTGGTTGGGTCGAGCACCGAGGTGTTGGTGCGCGACTCGTCGCGGATGCGCACGAAGTCGTTGAGGATCGCCTCCTCGGTGAGCTGCTCGACGATGTGCGTGCCGGTTGCGCCGCCGGCAAAACCGGTCGCGATCACCGGCTGCCCGAGCGCCTTCAGCGCACGCGCGATATTGACGCCCTTGCCGCCGGCCATAGTGCGCTGCTCGACGGTGCGATGGCGCCGCCCGAGACGGAAGTTGGGCACTGACAACGACTTGTCGATAGCCGCGTTGAGCGTGACCGTGATGATCATCTGGTGCTCTTCATCCGCCTTCTCGCGCGAGAGCGACCGGATGGTCGTCCACACGCCCTCCAGAGGCTAGCGGATCCCCCATGCCAGCTCGCGCAAACGCTCAGCCTCGGCGCGAGCCGCCTGCGCCGGGTCGCCCCCGGTACCGCGATGGGCATCGACGATCGAGCGCGAGGCGCTGACCAGGCCCGCGGCGCGACCCGGGGCGAAGGCGGGGGCCAGATCCTCGACACGGCCGCCCTGCGCACCGACGCCCGGCAGCAGGAACACGGCATGGGGCATCAGCTCGCGCGCGCGCGCCAGGTGCTCGGGCACGGTGGCCCCGACGACCGCTCCGACGTCGCTGAGGCCCGCCTCGCCAACGCCATCGCTTCCCAGCTTCTCGACGAGCATGGCGATCCGCTCCCAGACACGCTCGCCGCCGGCGAGCTCTAGATCCTCGATGTCGGCGGCGCCCGGGTTCGAGGTGCGCACGAGTACCAACACTCCGGCCGCGTTGCCGCTGAGCGTGGCTGCAGCGCGCGCCGTGGCGACGAACGGCGTGAGCGCGTCTGAGCCCATCAGAGGGTTGACCGTCGCCAGATCGACGCCCAGCCCTTCGACGCTGCCGAACGGCGTATCGCTGGCCCCCATGAGCGCTCGCGCATAGGCGCCGGCACTGACGTCGATGTCGCCGCGCTTGCCGTCGGCGATCACGAGCAGTCCCGCTTGTTGGGCGTGGCGCACCACCGCTGTGAGCAGCGTCCAGCCAACGTCGCCCAACACCTCGAAGCGCGCCAGTTGCGGCTTGACCGCGACGCAGGCCTCGCCGACGGCATCGATCAGCGCTCGACAATGGCTCAACATCGCCATTCCCGCCCGCTGCACCGGCAGGACATCCGCTTTGCCGCGAGCGCGCTCGACGGCCGTCGGCCACAGACCCATCGGATCGGGATCGAGACCGAGCACGATCTGCGACTCGCGTTGCGCGACGAGCTCGGTGAGCCTGTCGCCAAAATGGTTGGGTCCGCTCCCTGATGTCGGGAACCGGTCCCCAAGACCGGTGCTGGGAGCAGGTGGGCGAGCAGGCGGGGGCACGACAGGTAAGAATACGTGGGAGGATGGACCTCGCCCGCGTCTCCTGGATCGTGACCGTGCTCGTGGCACTGCTGACGGCGGTGTTGCTGCTGCTGTCCGACTACACCGGCTATGCAGCGCTGAGCGTGGCGGTGGCGGCTTCCGCGGCGATCAACTTGCTTTGAGCTGCTCAGACGGACCGCGTGGCGGCGGAACCTCTGCGGCTATCAATCTGTTGTAAGCCATTGTTGCAGCGCGCGCAGGGCACGGCCACGGTGGCTGATGGCGTCCTTGCGCTCGTCGCTGAGCTCGGCCATCGTCACCTCGCCTGCCTGCTCCCCGTCATGGGGGGGCTCGTCATCAGCCAGGAACGCCGGGTCGTAGCCAAACCCTCGCTCGCCGCGCGGATGTTCGGCCAGCCGACCCGTACAGCGCCCTTCGAACACCTGCTCCACACCGCGCACAGGATCGACATAGGCGAGCGCGCAGACGTAGGCGAGCCGGCTGCCCGCGGGCGCCTCTTGCAGGAGCTTGGCGAGGTTCTGCTCGTCGCTGGCGTGCTCTCCGGCGTAGCGCGCCGAGCGCACACCGGGCGCTCCCGCGAGCGCGGCGGCGGCGATGCCCGAGTCGTCGGCGAGGCTGCGCTCGCCGGTGGCCGCCGCCGCAGCGCGCGCCTTGCCCAGCGCGTTCTCGGCGAACGTCTCGCCGTCCTCCGGCGGCAGCTGAACGTCCGCTCCGAGCATCTCGAGCTGCCACGCCTGCCCGTCGACAGCGGCCGGCATCAGCCGCGCGAACTCGCGGCGCTTGTGCTCGTTG
>DATNKY010000710.1:0-4141 GCA_035603155.1 Solirubrobacteraceae bacterium | reverse complement strand
GTGACGCTGAACGGCGCCCGCCGACCCTCGATCGGGTCCTTCCAGAGCCGCTCGTGGAGGAACTGCGAGCCAGGATCGTCGAGACTCTTGCAGGGCCACTGCAGCCCCTTGTTCGCCTCGAGCCGTTCGTAGGTCATGCCGGTGTGCATCGGGCTCAGCGACCGAAGCTCGTCCCAGATGCGCTCCGCTTCCGGAGCCTGCCACTCGTGACCGAGCCGCCGCGCGAGCTCGGTGATGATCCAGTTGTCGTCGCGCGCATCACCGGGCGGATCCAGCGCCTTGCGGACCAACTGCACTCGCCGCTCGGAATTCGTGACCGTGCCGCTGGACTCGACCCATGACGCCGAACCGGGCAGCACCACGTCGGCCAGCTCGGCGGTCTTGGTCAGGTAGATGTCCTGGACGATCAGGCAGTCGAGGTCGGTCAGCAGCTTGCGCGCCTTGGTCTGATCGGCTTCGGATTGCGCCGGGTTCTCGCCGATTACGTACAGCGTGCGCAACTCGCCGCGCTCCATCGCGTCGAACATCTGGGTCAGGTGCCATCCGTAGTGGGGGTCGATGGTCACGCCCCAGGCCGCCTCGAACCGGGCTCGCGCCGCGTCGTCTGACTCGATGTCCTGGAAGCCCGACAGCTTGTTCGGGATCGCCCCCATGTTGCCGCCGCCCTGGACGTTGTTCTGACCGCGGAGCGGATTGAGCCCGGAGCCGTACTTGCCGACGTGGCCGGCGAGCAGCGCGAGGTTGATCAGACCCAGGACGTTGTCGACCGCGTTGTGGTGCTCGGTGATCCCGAGCGTCCAGCAGATCACGGCGCGATCGGCGCGGCCGTAGGCGTGAGCGAGGTCCTTGATCGCCGCGGCGGGCACGCCCGTCAGTCGCTCGCCCTCCTCGAGCGTGTACGGCTGCACCGATGCCTCGAACTCCTCGTAGCCGCTCGTCGCGCGATCGATGAAGCGCTTGTCGGTCAGCCCCGAGACGATCAGCTCGCGGGCGACGGCGCACGCGAGCGCCACATCGCCGCCGACGTCGAGCCCGAGCCACAGGTCCGCCCACTTGGCGGATGCCGTGCGCCGCGGGTCGACCACGACCAGCTTGGCCCCGTTGTGGAGCGCCTTGAGCACGTGGTGGAAGAAGATCGGATGCGTTTCGCGGGCGTTGGAGCCCCAGAGCACGATCAGATCGGTCTCCTCCACTTCCTTATAGGACGACGTTCCGCCGCCCGCACCGAAGACTGTCGCCAGACCGACGACGCTGGGAGCGTGTCAGGTTCGGTTACAGGAGTCGATGTTGTTCGTCAGCATCACCTGGCGCGCGAGCTTCTGCGCCAGGAAATTCATCTCGTTGGTCGACTTCGAGCACGAGAACATGCCGAACGAGTGGGTCGTGTCACCGGCGTCACGGGCGCGCCTGAGCCCAGCTGCGGCGAAGTCCAGCGCTTCGTCCCAGGAGGCCGGCTCGAGGGTTCCGTTCCGGCGCACGAGCGGCGTCGTCAATCGAGTGCGAGCGCGCATCTCTTACCTCCTATGTACCAATCGGTGCAAGTTCCTCAATTTTACTGGCTCGACGGTCCGCTTCCGGGCTGTCCGGCCAACGTCTGTTCGCGGGCTGACGCCGCCTCGAGCGCGAGCTCGCGGGCGCGCGCGAGCCGCCCGTCACCGGCCGCGCCGGCGAGGTTGATCTCGACCAGCCGCACGGCCGCGCGGCACGACGCCTCGGCCAGCAGCACCGCCGTGGTCGCGTCCCCGTCGAGGTACGTGCTGCCCTCGCGCGCGCTGCGCGCGCCGAGCTCCGCGACCTCGGCGGCGAGCTCCGCGATCTCAAGCGGCGTCCGCGAGGCGTCAGAGCGCGCCCGCGCGAGGCGCTGCTGACGGTCTGGATCGACGGCCGGCAGGCGCAGCGCAACGAGCACAGGCTCATAAGAGTGCAGATCGCCGGTCGCAAGCTCGAGCGCGCGCTCGCGCAGCTGCGCAGCGCGGATGCCCGCATCCCGCAGCCCGGCGTCACCGAAACCGGCCGCCATCTGAACCAGCCCGGCCGCGAGCGCGGATGCCATCGCGCTCGCGCTGCCGCCGCCCGGGGCCGGCGTCGGCGCCGCCACCCGATCGAGCAGCTCGGTCAGCGGCAGCCCGGCTAGACCCTCGGCGGCGTCGGTATGACTCAGAACAGCCCTACCGTCCGGCCGTCTTCATCGATGTCGATGTTCATTGCCGCGGGCGTCTTTCCGAGCCCCGGCATCTGCATCACATCGCCGCACAGCGGGACCAGCCACCCCGCGCCGGTGTAGGCGCGGATGTCGCGAACCGGAAGCGTGAAGTTCTCGGGCGCGTTGAGCAGCTGCGGATCGGCCGACAGAGACAGATGGGTCTTTGCCATGCAGACGGGAAGATGGCCCAGGCCCTCGCGCGTGAATTGGCCGATCTTGGCGTCGGCCTCCGGGTAGTAGTAGACGTCCTTGGCCCCGTAGACGTGCTTCGCGATCGCCTCGATCTTGTCCTGGATCGGTTCGTCGTCCTGGTAGATCTGGTGGAAGGTGTTGGGCTGCTCGCAGGCCTCGACGACGGCCTCGGCGAGATCGGCGGCGCCGGCGCCGCCCTTAGTGAATCCCTCGTTGGCCTCGGCCGCGAATGCGCCGGCTTCGATCGCGAGCCGCCTGACCAGCTCGACCTCCTCGTTGGTGTCCCCGGGCCGCCGGTTGACGGCGACGACCGGCGGGACGCCGAACGTCTGGATCGTCTGCAGGTGGCGACGGACGTTGGCGAAGCCGACCTCGAGCGCCTGCAGGCTCGCCGCTCGGTCGACGCGCGGGTCGTCGTCGATCCCGCTGTGGTGCTTGATCGCGCGCACGGTCGTGACGAGCACCGCCGCCGACGGGGTCAACTTGCCGAACCGGCAGACGATGTCGAAGAACTTCTCCATCCCCATGTCGGAGCCGAAGCCGGATTCGGTCACGACGTAATCGCCGAGCTTCATCCCGATCAGGTCGGCGACCAGTGAGTTGTTGCCGTGCGCGATGTTGGCGAACGGGCCGCAGTGCATCAGCACCGGCTGGCCCTCGAGCGTCTGCACCAGATTCGGCTTGATCGCATCCTTGAGCAGGACGGTCATCGCGCCCGCCGCGCCGAGGTCCTCGGCCGTGATCGGCTTGGCTCCGTCGTACGAGTAGGCCGCGGTGATGTTCGCGATCCGCCGGCGGAGGTCTTGCAGGTCGCGCGACACGGCGAGGATCGCCATCACCTCCGACGCGGCCGTGATGTCAAACCCTGTCTCGCGCGGGTACCCGTTGGCGCGGCCGCCGAGGCCGACGGCGATCTGGCGCAGTGCACGGTCGTTCATGTCCACGGCGCGGCGCCAGCCGATCCGCAGCGCGTCGATCTTGTGCGGGTTGCCGTGCAGGATCGAGGCGTCGATCATCGCCGCGAGCAGGTTGTTCGCGGCGCCGATCGCGTGGATATCGCCGGTGAAGTGCAGATTGAGGTCCTCCATCGGCACCACCTGGGTCAACCCGCCGCCCGCGGCGCCGCCCTTGATCCCGAACACCGGGCCCAGCGACGCCTCGCGCAGGCACGCAACCGCGTTGCGTCCGATCACGCCGAGGCCCTGGGTGAGCCCGACGAGCGTCGTCGTCTTGCCCTCGCCGGCCTTGGTCGGGGTCATGCCGGTGACGCAGATCAGCTTGCCGTCGGGCCGGCCCTGAAGGCGATCGAGCACCGACAGCGAGACCTTCGCCTTGTAGCGCCCGTACGGCTCGATCTCGTCCGGCTCGAGCCCGGCCGCCGCAGCGATCGCGTCGATCGGCTCGAGTACTGCCTCCTGGGCGATCTCCAAGCTGCTCTTCATGTTCGGACCCTCTCTGATTTCAGTGGCTGACGGCAGCGGCGGCGAGCTCGGAAACGAGCTTGTCCTCATAGAAGCGCTCGAGCTTGAACGGCTCGATCAGCTCCGGCTGACGGCCGGTCGCGACCAGCTCGGCGAGCGTCTTGCCGACGATCGGCGCGGCCTTGAACCCGTACGTGCCCCAGCCGGCACTGATGTGGAAGTTCTCGACCTCGGTGCGGCCGAGGATCGGGCTGTAATCGGGCGAGAGGTCGCACAGCCCCGCCCAGCTGCGCAGCAGGCGGGCCTTTTCCAGCTGCGGAAACAG
>DATNKY010000653.1:0-4828 GCA_035603155.1 Solirubrobacteraceae bacterium | reverse complement strand
TCGGGCGCCCGGACGTTCGCCGACCTGGTGCTACGGCGCAACCGCTGGTTCACTCCCCACACGTGGACCAACGGGATCGGCCTGCTCGCGAACCTCCACCTGTGCTGCGGCGTCGGCGGCGGCCCGCTGATCGAGTTTCCGTATGACCCACCCGGCTGGACTCCCGAGCGGCGCGACTTCATGCTCGCCTCGCCGGTGACGGTGGACGGCGACGGATGTCTGTCGGTACCGGACTCGCCCGGTCTCGGGTTCGAACTCGACGAGGAGGCGATGGCTCGGTATGCCCGATAGCCGGGTCGCATTCGTCGGGCTCGGGCGGATGGGTTCGCACATGTGCCGGCACGTGTGCGAGGCGGGGTTCTCGGTCAGCGCGTTCGACGTGGTGGGGGATGCGGTCGTGCGCGCTTGCGGCTTCGGAGCGCGGGCCGCGTCGTCTCTGGCCGATTGCCTGGACGGGGCGGAGGTGTTGATCACGAGCCTCCCCGGGCCTGCGCAGGTGGACGCCGTGCTGGGCGAGGCACTGCCGGCGTTGGAGCCGGGTTCGTTGGCCATCGAGATGAGCACGAGCTCGCTCGAGGTCGGGCGGCGCGCTTCGGGTGTCGCTGCGGCTCGCGGGGTCGAGCTCGTCGACGCTCCGGTGGCCGGGCAGACGATCGGCGCCGAGGCCGGGACGCTCGCGATCTACGCCGGCGGGAGTGATTCGGCGTTTTCGCGCGCGCGGCCCGTTTTGGAGGCGATGGGCGACCCGGCGCGGATCTTCCACATGGGGCCGTTCGGGAGCGGCTACACGATCAAGCTGCTGTTGAACCTGATGTGGTTCGTACACGCCGCCGCGACCGCCGAGGCGCTGACCGTCGGCGTCAAGGCGGGCGTCTCGCTGGACAAGCTCCACGAGGCGCTCGTGGACTCGCCCGCCAACTCGGTGTTCCTCGAGCGCGACGTGCGGATGGTGCTCGATGACGGGGACTACGACGAGGGCTTCTTCATGTCATTGGTGACGAAGGACCTCGGGCTCGCGGTTGATCTGGCGCGGGACGTCGGGGTCCCCGTGGAGGTCGCCCCGTTGGTGGAACAGATTCACCGGCGGGTCCGAGAGGTTTACGGTGACGCCGCAGGTGAAATGAGCGCTTTGCGGCTCTATGAAGACGCTGCGGGGGTTCAACTGCGGCTAGCGAAGGGGGAGAAAACGTAGGCTCGGAACGCTCTGCACGTATAGCGTGCAAAGCGTTCCGAAGGACACCCTGTTGGCGAGGCTGGCGGCCCGGCAGTACGGCCACGTGAAGTACGCGCAGCTCGTCGGACTCGGATTCACGCGCAGCGAGATCGCGACGCGCATCAAACAGGGCCGCCTGATCCCCGTCTTCCGAGGCGTCTACGCAGTCGGCCACCCCCGCCCCGAAGCCATAGCCCGCGCCGCAGCAGCGGTCCTCGCCGGCGGTGACGCCGCCGTCCTCAGCTACTTCTCGGCCGCCGCACTGTGGGAGATGGGAACCAAATGGCCCGCGATCCCCGAGATCACCGTCCCCGCCAGGCGCCGCCCGTCAGGCATCCGGGTCCACGTCCACCCCGCCCTCGAAAGTCAGGACATCCGCCGCCATCGCGCCATCCGAGTCACGAGCTCAGTCCGCACACTCCTTGACGTCGCGCCAATGCTCACGAAACCGCAGCTCGCCCGGGCCGTCAACGAGGCCCGGCTCACCAAGCAGCTACGCCTCAAAGACCTCGCCGAGCTACTGGAGCGCGAGTCCTACCACCCGGGCCTGCGCCTCCTCGCGCCGTACGTCGTCCAGCCAACCGGGCCCACCCGCTCCGAGTTCGAGGACCGCTTCGTCACCTTCGCCCGCGAGCACGGCCTCCCCGCCCCGCGAGTCAACACCCGCGTCGCCGGCTACGAGGTCGACGCTCTGTTCCCCGACGAGCGCGTGATCGTCGAGCTCGACGGCTGGAAGTTTCACTCGAACCGGCGCTCATTCGAGCGCGACCGGGACAAGGACGCGGCTCTGCTGGCGGCCGGCTACGTCACGGTTCGCATCACTTGGGAACGCCTCACCCAGACACCGGCGCGCGAAGCCACCCGACTCCACGAGATCCTCGCGGCCCGCCGCGTGACTCCATAGCGGCGCCGGCCACGGGCTCACCCAGCTGCAGGACGAGCCAGATCCGCTCGCGGTCGAGCAACAACGAAGGCTCCGCGACCGGGTCGCCGTCGACGATCACCAGGTCGGCCAGCCGGCCGGGCTCGATCACGCCGATGTGCTCGTCGAGCCCGACCGCGCGCGCGGCGGCGCCGGTGGCGGCGTGCAGCGCCTCCCCCGAGCTCAACCCGTGGTGGACCATCCGCACGAGCTCGAGCGCCGCGTCCTCGCCCGAGACGCCGTTGCGGTCGGACCCGAGCGCGATCGGGACGCCGGCATCTCGCGCCGCGCGCAGTGAGGCGCTTCCCTGCTCGAGGTTGTAGTGCGCCAGCTCGACGAGGCTCGGGAGCATGTCGGGATCGACGTCCGCGCCCGCGGGATCGATCGCGTCGCCGAAACCACCCATCCAGTAGTAACCGCTGAGGGTCGGCACCATGAACTGCCCGCTTGCAGCCATCCGCTCCAGAAGTTCCGGGCGCTGACAGAGATACATGCCGTGCTCGATCGTGTCCATCCCGTGCTCGATCGCCGCCGCGGTCCCGTCGAGCCCCTCGACGTGGGCGGCGACGCGCACTCCCATCCGGTGCGCCTCTTCGACGAGCGCGGCGAGCTCGGCGTCGGTCAGCTGGAGCGGATCCGGGTCTTCGAGCTCGTTCGAGCGTGCGCCGCAGGTCATCACCTTGATGAAGTCCGCCCCCTCGCGCAGCTGCTCGCGGACGGCTTTGCGGGTCTCGTCGGGGCCATCGGCCTCTCGGTACATCGCGCCGTAGAAGCGACCGCCCGGCGCCGTGGCCGAGATGATCAGCCCGCAGGTCAGCAGGCGCGGGCCGCGGAA
The DNA here is from genome assembly GCA_035603155.1 of Solirubrobacteraceae bacterium. GTDB lineage: Bacteria > Actinomycetota > Thermoleophilia > Solirubrobacterales > Solirubrobacteraceae > Palsa-465. The sequence continues at coordinate 1,858 of DATNKY010000653.1, read as the reverse complement.
CGCCCCGTATCGCATCGCCTGGCGAGCCTCCTGGGGCTGGCGCTCCTGCGAGCCGACGTTGCGCAGCGTCGTGACCCCCATCCGCAGGCAATCGCGCAGGCTCGCCTGGAGAAAGTGCGCGCTCGTCCCGGCCAGCAGCGGCTCGGCGCCGTGCTCTGGACTAGGCCTGCGCCCCTGGACGTGGACGTGGGCGTTGATCAGCCCAGGGATCAACGTTCTGCCGCCGAGGTCGACCGCCCGGGCGCCGTCGGGCGCGGGCTCGGACGCCTCCCCCACTCGCTCGATCACGCCGTCGGACACGAGCACCGCGGCGCCGTCGCGGACCGCCCCTCCGGTGCCGTCAAAAAGCCGCCCCCCGGTCAGCCACAGGCGGCCCCGAGCCGGCGGCGGCGCAGCGATCAGTGACGGAAACCGGTGCGGCACGGCGTCAGACGGGGATCCGGGGAGCGATGACTGAGGCCAATGCGGCGAGCTCGGGACCGAGCGAGCGCCGCTCGGTGACGGGCGGCATCACCGACAGCACGTCGGCGAGCAGGCCGGCGAGCGAGGGCGGCGCCGTGCGCCCCGGGCGCGCCAACGCCTGAGCCGCCATCGCGGCCAGGCAGGTCAGCGAACCGCCGACGAAGCCGCGGACGCGATCGTGCCGAGTCCACGCGAGAAACACCGGTGAGGCGACGTCGTTCTGGCCGAAGCCGGCGAGCGGCAGGAGCGACGGCACCGCCGCCGCGCGCGCCTCCTCGGCGTAACCGTTGGCGACCATCTGCATCGTCCCGAGCGCGAGCGAATCGAGCCCAGGGTGGGCGACCGGGCTCGTCTGCAGGCGCTGCACCTGGTGCTGGGCCAGCTGACCGAGATCGGCCAGCGCAAAGCTCAGCGAGTCGATCGACGACGGCGCGGAACCGGAGTGAAAGCCACCGTTCGAGATCAGGTCCCCGAGATCGCCGTCGTCCGCGGGAAAGACGAACACGGGGTTGTCGCTCACCGCCGCCAGCGCGACCGTCGCCGCGTCGCGCGCGGCGGCGAGCACCCGTCGTGCGTTGCCCAGCACGCGGGGCAGGATCCGGAAGCTGACCGCCGGCTGCGGGTGCTCGCCACTCGACGCCGGCGCATCCGCGCCGCGCAGTCCCGAGCGCAGCGCTCGCAGTGCCTGCGCCTGCCACGGGTCCCCCCAGAGGTCGTCGAACGCAGCATCGAAGGTGGCGGGCGCAACGGCCGCCGCCGCGCAGGCAAGGCAGAACACCGACTCGGCGACCTCGATCGTCAAGCTCGTAGTCAGGACCGCGTCCGCCAGCAGCGCCGACGCACACGGCGAGCCGTTGATCAGCGCCATCCCCTCCTTGAGCCCCAATGCGAGTTCGCCGGGGACGTCGTCAAACAGCCAGCCCAGCGCCTGGATCTCCCCGGGTCCGCCGTTGCCGTACCGCGGGACCGGCGGCAGCGGACGTCCGTCCAACCGCGCCGCGACGAGCGCCACCAGCTCGGGAGACACCCCCGAGTGTCCCTCGATGAAGTTGGCCAGACGGGCCAACACGATCCCCCGCACCACCCGCGTAGGCAACGGCTCGCCGAACGACGTGCCCGAGTGCAGCCCGCGCTGGTAGTCGTGCTGCTCGGCCTCGGTCATCAGCCGGTTGGAGCCGTCGCCCGCGTGCACGTTGACCCCATAGAGCTTGCGGGTCCGGTTGGCGGCCACGAACGCGAGCAGCTGCTCGCGCCGGCGCGCCACCACAGCGAGCGCGTGCGCGTCCACCACCACGTCCTCGCCCTCCCAGGCCGCGCGCGCGAACGAGTCCAGGTCGATGTCCGCCCGTCGCTCGATGACGACCGTCATCGGCCTCGATCCACGACCACGGCGGCC
>DATNKY010000576.1:0-3167 GCA_035603155.1 Solirubrobacteraceae bacterium | reverse complement strand
ACTGGCACCAGCCGCACACGTTCTCCGAGCTGACCCGCGCGGGCCTGCCGGTGCAGATCGGTCGCGACGCCGACCACGCCGGCTGGTACGTCGGCCAGCAGCGGCGCTCGGGGACGATCGCCCAGCGCGACGAGATCGCTCGGCGTGGGTGGGACTCGTTCGTCGACGGGGTCACCGAGGCGCTGCCGCTGCCGCATGCGCCGCTGCACGCGCTGCCCGAGCTCGCGCGCTTTGACCGGCTGACGATCGCGCAGCGGCTCGATCAGCTCGACCTCGACGAGGAGGAGCGAGCGGTGCTCAGCGCCGAGCTCGAGTCACTCGCGCACGCGCCGCTGCAAGACGCCGGCGCCGTGTCGGTGCTGCGCTGGCACGCGCTGTCGGGCAACAGCCTCGCGCTGACCCAGGAGACCGGGGGCCGGGCGACGATCGTCGGCGGCACCGGCGCACTGCTCGAGGCGATCGCTTGCGTGGCACCGTTCGACGTCAAGCTCGGGTCACCGGTCGCCGGGATCGCCCAGCGCAACGGGCACCTCGAGGTCAGCACCCGCGACGGGGGCGGCTACGCAGCTCGGACGGTGATCGTCGCCGTGCCGCTGAACGCGCTCGGCGCGATCGAGTTCACGCCCGAGCTCGCCGAGGACAAGCGCCGCGCGATCGCGCTCGGCCAGGCCTCGCGCGGGATCAAGGTGATGATCCATGCCCGTGGCGAGGCGTCGATGCAAAACGCGATCCGGCGCGGTCACCCATTCGGTTACCTCGATACCGACGAGCTGTTCGACGACGGCACCCAGCTGCTGGTCGGGTTCGGGCCTGACGCCGAGAACTGCGACGGGTACGTTCCCGATGCGGGGCTGAGCAACGGGGCGCCCGGTCCAGGGAGTCGCGATCGCGACGGGCTGCCGGTCCTGCAGGCCAGCCTCGAGCAGATCCTGCCCGGCTATCAGGCGCTCGACGCGACCGCCCATGACTGGCTCGCCGACGAGTTCTCCCGCGGCACGTGGGCGATCCATCGGCCCGGCTGGTACGAGCACCACCACGCCGCGATGCGCCGCGTCGACGGCCAGGTGCTGCTCGCCGGCTCGGACCTCGCCAACGGCTGGGCCGGGTTCATCGACGGCGCGATCGAGACCGGGCTGCGCGCTGGGCGCCTGGCGGTCGAGCTCAGCGCCTGAGCCGGATTGGCGCAGCGCGGCGGGTTCGGCTCAGCGGTTGAGCTGCGGGGCGTGCTCTGAGAGCCCGGCCTCGAGTGCGTCGGCGAGCAGCTCGAGCTGCCGCCGGCCGATCTGCTCGGCGAACAGGTACGGCAGCTCGATCAACGGCATCCCGAGCCCCGCGTGCAGGCGCCGCAGCTGCTCCGCCTGGCCCACGGCACGGGCCCGCTCGGACAGCGCCGCGCCCAGCGCTGCGGCCGCGAGCGGCGACGTGGCGTGGTCCCTTGCCGCCGCCAGCTGCTCGCTCTCGGCGGCCGTGAAGCGGTCGGGATAGCGGGCGTTGACGATCACCGCATCGAGGCGCAGCTCGTCGGCGACCAGCTGGTCGCGCAGCCATAGGGTCTCGTTGACCGGCATCTCCTCGGCCGTCGCGACCGCGACGACCGCGGTGAAGTCGTGGTCGGCGATCGTCGCCGCGATCCTCGCGCCCTGGTGCGCGATCGGGCCGACGCGCGCGATCTCGGCAAACGTCCGCGGGGTGCGCAGGATGCCGATCCCGTGGCCCGCCGCCGGCGAGTCGACGATCACGAGGTCGTAGGCGTCGGCGCCGCTGGTTCGGCGTTCGGTCTGCGCGAGCTCCCAGGCCTTGCCGACGCTCAGCAGCTCGCGCATTCCCGGAGTCGCCATCGCGAACGCTCCGAACAGCCGGCTGGATCCGAGTGCCTGCCCGACGGTGCCGGTCTTGACCTTCAGGTATTCCTCCATCGCGTACTGGGGGTCGATCGAGATCGTGTACAGCCGGTTGGCGAGCCTGACCTCCTCGAACGTGTCGCCGTCGTGCTCAAAGCTCTGGCGGATCCGGTCCTGGCTCGCGAGCTCGGCGACGATCGTGCGCAGGCCGCGCCGGGCGGCGAGCAGGCCGAGCGCGGTCGCGACCGTCGACTTGCCAACGCCGCCCTTGCCGGTGACGAAGATCAGGCGTCGCTGCAGCAGACCGGGCACGGCGGTCGCAATTTAGCTGCACGCCGCCGCAGGCGCCGATGCAAAGGATTTCCCGGGTCGTCTGCGAATACAGGCGCGTATGAGTCAACCGACCCATCGGAGCGCTCGCTGATGTCCACCTGCAAGGTGATCACACTCGCCAACCAGAAGGGCGGCGTCGCAAAGACCACGACTACTCTCAACCTCGCGGTCGCGTTCGCCGAGGAAGGGCACCGCGTGCTCTGCTGTGACATGGACCCGCAGGGGAACCTGACGATGTCGCAGGGGATCGATCCCGACACGCTCGAGAAGTCGATGTACGACGTGCTCGTCCATCACCTGTCGATTCGCGAGGTGATCCGCAAGCGCGAAATTGACATCGCGTGCGCGTCGATCGATCTCGCCGGGGCGGAGATCGCGATGTCGACGATGATCGGCCGCGAGCGCTCGCTCGAGAAGGCGTTCAGGGAGATCCGTGACGACTACGACTTCATCTTCATCGACACGCCGCCGAGTCTCGGCCTGCTGACGATCAACGCGCTGACGGCATCGGACAAGGTGATCGTCCCGGTGCAGTGCGAGTATCTGTCGATGCGCGGATTGATCCAGCTCCAGAACACACTCGCGATGATCCGCGAGAACCTGAACCCGGACGTCGAGATCGCAGGCATTCTGCCGACGCTCGTAGACCTCCGCACTTTGCACGCAAAGGAGGCGATCGAGTTGCTCGAGGAGAACTTCGGTGACAAGGTGTACGCCTCACGAATCCGCAAGACGGTGCGCTTCGCCGAAGCCCCTGTGAAAGGGATGTCCGTGTTGAGATACGAGCCGGACGGTTTGGCCGCACACGCCTACAGGCAGCTCGCCAAGGAGGTCCTCTCACATGGCAACGGGTAAGCGCGCGAGCATGCGGGAAGGACCGCTCGCGGATCTCTTCCGCAAGACCACCGCAGACACTTCGGACGAGAACGAGGACCGGCCGCAGGCGGCGCAGCCGGCCGCGAGCGAAGCGGCTCCCGAGCCTCCGGCGCCCGC
>DATNKY010000691.1:0-6363 GCA_035603155.1 Solirubrobacteraceae bacterium | reverse complement strand
GGCGAGCTGATGATGAACATCTGCTCGACCTGCCAGGGAGCACAAACCGAGTGCCAGGAGCGACTCGACGCCAACACCGAGTACCGAGAGCGGATCAACGGCAACCTCACCGACGAGGGCCTCTCCTACGACCGCGGGCTGACCAACAAGAACTTCCTGTGGCTGCTGGTGGAGGAGATCGGGCTCGACGCGCTGCGGACGCGGGTCAGGCGCCCGCTGACAGATCTCAAGGTCGGCCCCTTCTACGGCTGCTACATCGTGCGCCCCGTCGACCGGCTCGGCGTAGACGAGGACCATCCTCGCGATCGCTACATGCACATGGTGATCGAGGCGCTCGGCGGGACCGTGATCGATTACGCCGGCGTCTATAAGTGCTGCGGCTTCCCGATCATCACGATGAACAAGGACGCGTCGCTGAAGATGGCGGGCCGCCACCTCGGTGACGCGATCGACGCCAGCGCCGACTGCCTGGTGGTGCCGTGTCCGCTGTGCCACCTCAACCTCGACCTCCAGCAGCCGCTGGCGGCGAAGGCGGTCGGCCGCGAGCTCGGTATGCCCGTCCTCCATCTCCCACAGCTCGTCGGGCTCGCACTCGGTCTCGAGCCGAAGGAACTCGGGATGAGCAAGCACGTCGTCAGGCCGACCAAGGTGATCGACTGGTCGACGTCGGTTGTCGCGGAGACCGCGGCGCCGACCGCAGCGTAGGTAGTCGGCGCCGAGAGCCACGGACCTGCCCGTTCGACCATCGCCGTGCGGGCGAGGCGCGCCCCGGTCAGCGGGGCCTGAGCGCCGACCGACCGGGGCACGGGCCATCGCAAGCCCGCATTTGCGCCTGAACGAAAGCGCGAGGCCCCGGGGGTGGCCTCGCGCATTCCTTCTCCTTGCCCGTCCCGTGTGTGCGCTGGGCGCAACTACGCCACGGCACTGGGAAGGTCTTCGTGCAGAATCCTCCCCTGTGCGGCGATTAAATTCGTCCCCTTCACCGGGGGATATTGGGGTGACCAGAGGTGGGGTATACGGGGTAGGCTGTAGTCACCCGCAGAGGACGACCGTCACGACACGGGACGGGCGATAACCTTCGCGCGCCGCGCTGGATGCCCATCCGCCCATGACCATCACCAGCCGACAGCCGATAACGCTTGCGCTGGCTGAGTTCGAGGACATCGTCAGCCGCGGGCTCCAGGCCCTGATCGAGGAGGACGCTCATCTTCAGCTCGTCGCCGCGGGCGTCCCCCCCGACCGCCTGGCCAGGACGCTGGCCGACTTCAAGCCCGACGTCGCGATCCTCAACTTCGGCTCGTTGTCGACCCCCGCCGAGTTGCGCGAGCTGCACTCCTCTGCCCCCGAGACGCGTCTGCTGGTGCTCGCCAACAACCCGTCGCCGGTCGAATCCCGGCAGATGATCGGGTTCGGCGCGACCGCGTGCCTGGCCAAGAGCACCGAGGCCCGAGACGTCCTGCACGCCATCTACCTGGCCTCGCGCGGCCTCCACGTCCTCCCCCCAACCGTGACCGGCTCGCAGGCGTTCGAGCCGACAGGCCCGGCCCCGCTCACGGCGCGCGAGGCTGACGTGCTGGAACTACTCCAGGGCGGCAGATCGAACGCCGAGATCGCTGCGTCGCTGCACGTCGGCGTCGAGACGATCCGCACCCACGTGCGCAACATCTACCGCAAGCTCGGCGTCAGCTCGCGACGCGAGCTCCGCACTCAGGTCTGAGGCGCCGCCCGCACCGCTCACCAGGGTGCGCCGAACCGCTCGCCGAACGCGAACGCCGAGACCGGATGGCGCGCCAGCTGGGACGGCCATGGATCGGCCCGGTGACCGACGGCGATGTGGCCGGCGATCGCGACACCGCCGGGAATCTCGAGCAGCTCGCGAACCTGCTCCTCGGCCGGCACCAGCAGGGTGGTGAAGGAAGCGCCGAGCTCCTCGTTGCGCAACCCCAGCAGGATGTTCTGCACGAACGGGTACACCGAGGCGCCGCCGACGATGCTCGGGCGGTCGAGCTCGGCGTCGGTGATCGCGAGCGCCTGGATCTCGACGCACACGACCAGGTGGACCGGCACCTTGTGGAAGTTGCGCGCATACTCGTCGGCGTCGCGCAGCATCCGCAGGCGTCCGGCCGGGAGTCCGCTCGCCGCCCCGGCGTCGAGCGCGGCACGGCCGCCGGTCTTGATCATGTAGTCGTTCCACGGCTGCTGGTAGAGGTCGCGCAGCCGCCGGCGCGTGTCCGCCCGAGTGACCACGATCACCCGCCAGCCCTGGCGGTTGCCGCCACTCGGGGCAAATCGCGCGTTGTCGAGCACGCGCTCGAGCAGGTCCCGGGCCACCGGTTCTTCGGTGAAGCGGCGCGTCGACGGCGCGCACCGCATCAGTTCGTAGAGGTCGTGCTCAGGCAACCGACGAGGCCGCCCGGTCGGCCGCCACGAGCTCGGCGATCTGGACGGCGTTGGTCGCTGCGCCCTTGCGCAGGTTGTCCGACACGACCCACATCCACAATGCCCGCGGGTGCGACTGATCGCGCCTGATCCGACCGACGAACACCTCGTCCCGGCCCTCGGCGTCCAGCGGCGTCGCCGCGTCCTGGAGCGCCAGCCCTGGTGCCCTGGCGAGCAGCTCGCGCGCCTGCTCGGCACTCAGCGGCTCGCGCGTCTGCAGGTTGACCGCGATCGAGTGCGACACCCTGACGGGCACCCGCACGCAGGTCACGCCTACCCCGATCGAGTCGTCCTCGAGGATCTTGCGCGTCTCGAACATCATCTTGCGCTCCTCGTCGGTGTGATCGTCGCCATCCGCGAACGAGCCTGCCGCCCCGATCACGTTGAATCCGATCGGGGCGGGATAGACCTCGGGCGCCGGCATCTCCATCCCGTGCAGCGACGCGTGGGTCTGGTCCTCGAGCTCGGTGACCGCCTTCTGACCCGTGCCGGAGACCGATTGGTAGGTGGCGACAACGAGGCGCTCGAGGCCGACGGCGCGCTGGATCGGCGCCAGCGCGACCATCAGCTGCATCGTCGAGCAGTTCGGGTTCGCGATCAGCCCGGTGTTTTGAGCCAGCGCGTGCGGGTTGACCTCGGACACGACCAGCGGCACCTCAGGATCGCGGCGGAAGGCCGACGAGTTGTCGATCACGGTCGCGCCCTGCTCGACGAACCGGTGCGCCCAATCGCGCGATGTCCCAGCGCCCGCTGAGAACAGGGCGATGTCGAAGCCGCTCAAGTCCGCGCTCTCATCGAGCACCTGGACCCTGCGCCCGTCGATCTCCTTGCCGGCAGAGCGGGCCGACGCGAACGGGACGATCTCGTCGGCCGGGAACGAACGCTCATCGAGCACCGTGAGCATGACCCGACCGACTGCCCCGGTGGCTCCGACTACCCCGACTCTCATCGCGCCTCCTTATTGAAGGGCTCCGGCTCGATCGTACCCTCGCCGAGCTCGAACGCGCTGTGCAGCGCGCGCACCGCCTGCGGCACGAAGTCGGCCTTGATCACACACGAGATCTTGATCGGCGAGGTCGAGATCATCTCGATGTTGATGTCCTCCGCCGCGAGCGTCTCGAACACCTTCGCGGCGACGCCCGGATGGGAGCGCATCCCCGCGCCGACGATCGACACCTTGCCGATCTGGCGGTCGGTGTCGATGCTCGCGAGCTCCAGCTGGCGGATGATCGGCTCGAGCGCCCGTTCGGCGGCGCGCAGGTCCTCGGCGGCGATCGTGAACGACACCTCGGCGGCGCGGCTCTCACCGCGCGGCTCGTTCTGGATGATCGTGTCGAGGTTGACGCCCGCGTCGGCGAGCGCCGTGAAGATCGCAGCGGCGGCGCCGGGTCGGTCCGGAACGCCTAGGAGCGTGATCCGGGCCTCCTCGGTCGAGTGGGTGACGGCGGTGATCAGGGGGTGTTCCATCGTCTCGTTCTCTCCAAGGACAAAGGTACCTGGGCGGGGGTCGAAGCTGGAGCGACAGTGGAGGCGAACGCCGTGGGTCCGCGCGTACTCGACCGAGCGCAACTGGAGAACCTTGGCGCCCGAGGCGGCCATCTCGAGCATCTCCTCGAAGCTGACCTGGGGCAGCTTGCGCGCGTCTGGCACCAGCCGCGGATCGGCGCTGAACACGCCCGCGACATCGGTGTAGATCTCGCACACCTCGGCGCCGATCGCGGCAGCGACCGCTACCGCGGTCGTATCGGAGCCGCCCCGGCCGAGCGTCGTCACATCGCGGCTGGTGGAGACCCCCTGGAACCCCGCGACGAGCACGATCAGGTCCTCGCCGAGCGCTTCGCTGATCCGGTTTGCCCGCACATCGAGGATCCGGGCCCTCGTGTGCGAGGTGTCGGTCACGATCCCGGCCTGCGAGCCGGTCAGGCTGATCGCGCGGTGGCCGAGGTCGTTGATCGCCATCGCGCAGAGCGCGCACGAGATCCTCTCGCCCGTCGAGAGCAGCATGTCCATCTCGCGGGGGTCTGGGTCCGGCGAAACCTCCTGCGCCATCACGATCAGATCGTCGGTCGTCTGGCCGCGCGCAGAGAGCACGGCGACGACCCGCTTGCCCGATTCGCGCTGGCCGACGATACGCCGCGCGGCGGCCTTGATCCGCCCCGCATCGGCGACCGACGTCCCACCGAACTTCATCACGACTGTCTCAGCCACGGCGCCTTAGGGTACGTGGCTGGCCGGGGTGCATGCACCCCGGCCCCGGTCCATGCATGCATGGACCGGCGGGTGGCCGCCTCCGGCCTGCGGCCCGCTCGGCATCCTGCCTCGCAGTACGGGCCGGGCCGGAGTCATCCGGCTGCCCACCCGAGTGGGCGCGCATGCGCGCCCCTCAGATGCTCAAACCGCACGGCGGCCCACGAGCGCGCGCCCGAGCGTCAGTTCGTCGGCGTATTCGAGGTCGGCGCCGACCGGCAGACCGCTCGCCAGCCGCGTGACCGAGAGGCCCGGGAGCAGCTCCCGTAGGCCGGCGGCGATGTGGAGCGCGGTCGCCTCGCCCGTCGTCGTGGGGTTGGTCGCGATTACGACCTCACGCACGCCGTCCGCCTCGGCCCGCTGGTAGAGCTCGGCGATCTTCAGATCCTCGGGGTCGACCCCGTCGATCGGCGACAGCGCGCCGCCGAGCACGTGGTAGCGGCCCGCGAACTCGTGCGTACGCTCGATCGAGATCACGTCTGACGGCTCTTCGACGACGCAGATCAGCTCGCGGTCACGGCGCTCGTCAGAGCAGATCCGGCACCGCGGCCCGTCGGCGAGGTTGAAGCATTCGTCGCACAGGCCGATCCGCTCCTTGACCTCGCGGATCGCATCGGCGAGCGCGCCGGCCTCGTCGTCGCTGGCGCGCAGAATGTGGAACGCGAGCCGCTGGGCCGTCCGCCCACCGACGCCGGGGAGCCTGGACAGCTCTGTGATCAGCCGCTGTACGGGAGGGGCGTACAAGCTCCTTGCCGCCTACATTCCCGGCAGGCCCAGCCCGCCGAGCCCGCCGCCGAGCCCGCCCGCGATCCCGCTCATCCGCTCGGCGGCGAGCTCCTGCGCCGCGCGCAGTCCCTCGTTGACGGCCGCCAGCACCATGTCCTGGAGCAGCTCGACGTCGTCCGGATCCACGGCCTCGGGATCGATCGTGATCTCCTTGACGACGGCGTCACCGGTCACCTTGACCGTCACCATGCCCCCACCGGCCGACGCCTCGACGACCTCGTTCTTGAGCGCCTCCTGGGCGGCGATCATGTCCGCCTGCATCTTCTGGGCCTGAGCGAGCAGCTGCTGCATGTTTGGCTGGGGCATGGCTATTTGGCCTCTTCCTGGTCGGTGTCGTCGAGCACTTCCTCGGCGTCGAACTCCTCCATGAAGCGTCGCACGAGCTCCTCGCCCGTGAGGTTCGATTCGGGATCGGGGGCCGCCGGCCCTTCGTCGCTGAGCTCGTAGCGCAGCGCGAGCTTGGCCCCAGTGACGGACTTGACGGCTTCGGCCGCGGCGCGCCGAGCGTCGTCCTGCTCGGCCTTGCGCTTGAAAAAGGCCGCGTCGGCTGGAAACGCGAGCGTCAGCGCGCCCCCGCTCAGGGCCGCGGGGCGCGCCGCCGCGAGGGTCGCGGCGATCATCGCGTTGCCCTGGCGAACGTAGTCGACCACGGCGGGCCAGGACTGCACGAGCGTGTCGAGCTCGAGCGGTGCCATCGGCCCGGCGGCCGGCTGCGGTGCCGGCTCGGCGGCAGGCTGCTGGGGCGCGGGCTCGGCGGCCGGCTGCTGCAGCGCGGGCTCGGCCGCCGGCTGCTGGGGCGCGCGCTCGGCGGCCGCCGGCGGTGCGGGCTCGGCGGCCGCGTTCTTGGGCGCCGGCTCGGCCGGGGGCTGCTGCGGCTCGGCGGCAGACGGC
>DATNKY010000687.1:0-3160 GCA_035603155.1 Solirubrobacteraceae bacterium | reverse complement strand
GATCGCACAACCGTCAGCCCGGGCGTGTCCGCGGTCAGGATTGTCCTGCCGCCATCGCGAGCGTCAGAACGTTCATGTTGCCAGTCGCCCATTGCAGGGTGAACGTCAGTCCGGCGATCCGCCAGCCGTCTGGGGTCCGTGTGAGCTGGTAGTCGTGGCGCCCGCCTACCGTCCACATGGGGCCGCCCGACGCGTTGGTGAGCACGTGTATGCCCTGCATGTTGGCCGCGCAGGTCGCCTGGTCACCGTCGAGGGTGATCACGTGATTGGTGATCTGGTGGTGGACTGCATCCATGTTCTGCAGCGTTTGGCGCCATCCCTCGACGAACTGCGCGACAGGAGCGGTGTATGGCTCGCCGCCGGTGAGTGAGGTGCGGTCGTGGTAGACGGTGTCGGTGAACAGCTGCCCCATCGCGGCCCAGTCCTTGGCGTCGATCGTGAGCGAGAGCCGTCCGATCAGCTCGAGGATGGCGAGGCGGTCCTCGATCTCGGTCGTGGTGGGATCCGAGGTGGTCGTGGTCATACGTGCTCCCTTGCGTAGGCTGAGCTTGGGTTGTCTGTGCGGAGTGACGAGGTCGTCCGCGGGGTTGCGGACCGCTTGGCTTGCAAGCGGGACGGTTTCTTCGTCTAGAACTACGCGTGGAGGTTGCCGAACGATCAGGCGATTACGCATCGCCTGATCCTGGTGATTCGCGCAGCCGGCACGTGTTCAGATCGCCGCTCTCGCGGGGACGATCCAACCGCTTACAGCAGTACGTCTGTCCTACGCCAGTCGTCGCGCTGTGGTCTGTGTGAGCCTGGCTTCACTCCGCGGCCGGCTGGGCGCCGATCGGATGACAGTCCGCCTCGCGTCCGGGTCTTAGAGGGGGACCCGCGACGGCGCACGAGAAGTCGTGCAGGACCCCGGTCGGCAGGTCCCCACCCGGCGCCGGCTCGGACTGGAGGACGTCAGAGCTGATCGTCAACCAGGCCAGCACTCCACCCGCTAGCGCGAGACCGGCACAGGCCAGCATTGCGACGTGAAAGCCGTGGACCATTGCGGACGGGTCGTAGAACTTCTTCGCGGTGAGGCCGGCGACCAAGGGCAGAACGGCGACCACGATCAGTCCGGCGAGACGCGAGACCGCGGTGTTAATACCCGACGCGACTCCTGCGTGCCGCTCATCCGCGGTCGCCATCACCGTTGCGGTGACGGGCGCTACGACGAGGCTCAGCCCCAGACCGAAGACGATCACCGCAGGCAGTACGCTCGACACATAGCTGTCGCCCGGATTGATCCGCGTCATCAACAGCAGGCCCAGGGCGGTGATGAGAGGTCCTACGGTCAACGGAATCCTTGGCCCAATTCGTTGTGCAACTGCTCCCGCGGGAGCTGACAGCACCAACAGCAGAGCCGTGATCGGCAGTGACGCCGCGCCAGCCGCGAGCGGCGGGTAGCCGAGCGAGATCTGCAAGAACGCCACCAGCAGGAAGAACACTCCGCTGAGCGCTCCGAATACGACGAACGTCACCGCGTTAGCGGCGCTAAATTGGCGCGAGGAGAACATCGAGAGCGGCATCATCGGGTTGGGGGAACGCCGCTCGGCGACGAGGAAGGCGATCAACGCGAGGCCGCCCCCGACCGTGATGACCAGGAGCAGTGGCGAGGCGCCGCGCCCCGGGGCCTCGATCAGCGCGTAGGTGGTGCCGGCCAGGCCGACGGCCGCGAGGATCACGCCACGAAAGTCGAGCGGTCCGCTGGACGCGGGATCACGGGTCTCGGGCACGTGGCGCCCGGCCATCATGACAATGAAGATGCCGAGCGGGAGGTTGATCACAAACACTGCCCGCCATGACACCGCCCCCACCAGAAGGCCGCCAACCAATGGGCCCAGAGCGCCCGCCACCCCACCGAGCCCCGACCAGGCCCCGATCGCTCGGGCCCGGTCAGTGGGGCGAAAGGCGGACTCGATCATCGCCAGGCTTCCCGGTGTCAGTAGAGCCCCACCCACTCCTTGCACAAGCCTCGCCACCACCAGCAGCTCGGCATTCGGCGCAAGCGCACAGAGCAGAGACGCGACGGTGAACAGGCCGGTGCCGTAGACGAAGATGCGCCGCCGTCCGTAGCGGTCGCCGAGCGACCCACCGAGCAGAATCAACGAGGCGAGCGTCAGCACATAGCCGTTGAGGATCCACTGGAGAGTGCTGGTCGATGCGTGCAGGTCACGGCCGATATCGGGCAACGCGACATTCACGACGGTGGCGTCCAGGAAGGCGATTCCGGAACCCAGCACCGCCACGGCGAGCACCCAGCGACCGGGGGCAGAGTCCAGCCTCATGCTGTCCTAGACGAACGTCGCGTCACGCTCGTCAGCGCAGCGCAGCGACAGAAGGAAGCCGGCGAGTTCGATCGCTGGAGTGGCGCTTTATCTCGTGTCAGCGCTGACTCGCTCGGTCTCCGACGATGCGCTCGGCTGGAGTCGAACTCTCTGTCGCCGGAGAACTAGCGAGCAGAGGAGGAGCACGACGATCAGCGCTCCGGTGAGCGCGCCGAGCAGTTTGGGGCCGCCGACGACCGTGCGGGCGATGACCGCCGCGAGGGCGACGCTGAGCAGCAGGATGATCCGGCGAAGCCGGTTCATATCGCGCTCCCAGGAATGACGGTGAGCTTCGTTGTAGTTCAGAGCGGGCTCTCCAGACGCGCAAGGCGCGGGATCAAGCGGCACGCGGTCTCACTCAGAAGCCCGCGGCGCTCGCCTTCGTCGAGCTCGCCGGTGTTCTGGAGGTGACGGAGGCCACCGATGGAGATTGCGTCGCGGGGGTAGGGATAATCGGTCCCGAACATCACATTTTCCAGTCCCGCTACCGATCGCAGCATGTGGAGCACGGGGTCGCTGAACGCCGAAGCGGTGTCCCAGTGAAGGCGAGGGAGGACGTCGGCGAACATTCCGCGCTCGTGCCCGCCCGGGATGACGTCCATCTGATCGACGATCGCAAAGCGCGAGGCGAGGAATGGGATCGTGCCGCCGGCGTGCACGAACACGTAGTTGACGTCCGGCGTGCGCGCGAACGTGTTGCTGTAATGGAGCTTCGCGATCGCGCGCGACGTGTCGGCCGGGTAGTCGAGGAGCGAGTCAGGGAGCCCGAGGGTATGCGCCACCGGATCGGGGGACGCGATCGG
>DATNKY010000675.1:0-15895 GCA_035603155.1 Solirubrobacteraceae bacterium | reverse complement strand
TCAGCCATGGCTGTCGTTCGCGAGCACATGTCACGCAATCTGCTGAACGTCGAGCCGGGCGAGACGATCACGGAGGTCGCCCAGCGGATGGTCGAGCGCAATCTCGGAGCGGTCCTGGTGCTCGACGGCAGGCTCCTCGTAGGCATCCTGACTGAGCGCGGCGTCATGCGAGCGGTCGCTCGCGGACTGCCCGGCGACGCAGTTGTCGCCCAGTACATGACCAAGGACCCTGAGACCATCGAACCCGATGACACACGCAGCATGCCGCCGTTCTGATGATCCACGGGGGCTTCCGGCACCTGCCGGTGGTCGAACGGGACGAGGTCGTCGGGATAGTCTCGATCCGCGATCTCGTGCGGGTTACGCTCGAGGACTCCGCACCCCGCGGCGTCTGAGCGACTGACGGTCGACCGGCCGTCCCGAAACGACCGACGGCATGGGGCCCGCGTCGTCCGGTCGGGGTGAGCTGTCTTCGAACCGCCGCCGCCGCCGCACGCAGAGGTATTGGCGGTGATCGACGACAAGCATCGACGAAGGTCCGTCTCGGCTCGTTAACGCTCGCTCCATCTACTACGCGGCGTCGGCCCGAGTCGAGATGAGCGGGAAGGTTTTGTCTGCGGGTGCGTCTAACATTACGTAGCGTAGTACTACGCGTCATGGTAGATCGCCACCGGCCACGTCCGGCTCAAGGTGGCGCACCCCCAACAGAAAGGACGTCATGAAGCTACCCCGTTCCATCGTTGCGGTCGCGGCGTTGGCCGCGTTCGCCGCGGCAATCGCCTTCTCGGGAATCGCTCGAACGGCCCCCGCCCGCGCTGGGGGAATCGCAAGCCGGTCCTACGTGCAGACAAACCTGGTTTCGGATATTCCCGGTCTTGCCGCGCACACAGACCCCAACCTAAAGAATCCGTGGGGCACCTCGGTCGGCCCCGGCACGCCGATCTGGGTCTCGGACAACCACGCCGGTCTGGCCACGCTCTATGACAGCGCCGGGAACCCGCAACCGCTCCAGGTAGCGATCCCGGCTCCGCCCTCCGCCGGCCCGGGCGCGGTCGCGGCGCCGGACGGGCAAGCGTTCAACACTCTCGACCCCAATTCGACCGACTTCCTCATCTCAAAGAACGGCAAGTCGGGTCCCGCTTTCTTCCTCTTCGCGACCGAGGACGGGACGATCGCCGGCTGGAACCCGA
The DNA here is from genome assembly GCA_035603155.1 of Solirubrobacteraceae bacterium. Classification (GTDB taxonomy): domain Bacteria; phylum Actinomycetota; class Thermoleophilia; order Solirubrobacterales; family Solirubrobacteraceae; genus Palsa-465. The sequence continues at coordinate 14,705 of DATNKY010000675.1, read as the reverse complement.
ACGTCGACAAAGCAAATGCGGTGATCGCGGTCGATCGCTCGACCGCCACCGACAGCGCGGCGGACGTCGGAGCCAACTACAAGGGCCTTGCCCTGGTGTCGACGCCCCAAGGCAAGTTCATCTACGCGACGAGCTTCCGCTTCGGGAAGGTGGAAGTGTTTGACAGTCACTTCAACCTCGTCAACAGCTTCACCGATCCGACCATTCCTGCGGGATTCGCCCCCTTCGGCATCCACAACATCAACGGCGACCTATACGTCACCTTCGCCAAGCAGGGGCCGGGCAAGGACGACGATGCCGCCGGTCCCGGCCACGGGTTCGTTGACGTATTCGCCCCCAACGGCGACCTGCTCCAGCGTCTCGTCACCCGCGGCAAGCTCGACTCGCCGTGGGCGGTGACGCTCGCACCGTCGACCTTCGGAGCCTTCGGCGGCGACATCCTCGTAGGCAACTTCGGCAACGGCCGGATCCACGCATACAACCAGACCACCGGCGCGTTCGACGGGACGCTTCATCGTCCGCACGGCGGCCCGGTCGTAATCGACGGGCTCTGGGGACTGCGCTTCGCCCCCATGACACCGGGCGCGGGCCCGAACACCGCGTTTTTCACAGCCGGCCTCAACCACGAAGCCGACGGCCTGTTCGGGACGCTCGTCCCCAACCGCTAGCCAACACCTGAACGCGGCTCTGCGGGTGCGGCGCCGAGTGCGCCGTACCCGCGACCCCGCGACCGCGCGAGCCGCCGACTGAGACCGCCGGGCTGCCGAAGCCGCCTGAGTTCGCGCCGTGGTGTGGTCGCCGGGCCCTCGCAGGGCGTGTCTCTCGACCCGTGGCTCGTCCAGCATCGGATCGTCGAGCAGTGCCGGCGTCAGTCGTGCAGGAGCAGCGTCGCGCCCAGCTCGGCCGCGAGGCCCGCTCCTCCCTGACGCATCACGACGTCATGGTTCCAAGAGAACCCGGGGCTTGCGAGGGGCCCAAGGGCGTTCATCCACCGTTTCGTCGTGCGGACCCGCCAGTCATAGACGACCGCAACGCCGTCTCCCTCGTACAACCGCCAGGTGCCTACGCCCTCGAGCTCGCCAGAGGCGTGCCCCTCGATCAGGTGAGGGCGCTTGACGCGCGTGACTCGTAGGTCGAAGCCGAGCGAGTAGGGCAGCACGCTGCGCCAGGTGAAGCGGTCGAGTTCGCCGACGCCGATCTCATCGCCGTCTTCTAACACCTCGACGCCGACCACGCCCTTCCACCAGCGAGGGTACTTCGACGAGTCATTCAGGACATCAAAGACCGCCTCAATCGGCGCGTCAATGCACCACGTCGTCAGGAACTGATACGCCGCCACAAGCACCCCTCTCCGATCCGTTGGTCACGGTACGTCCCAACCCTAACGCTGCTCGCGCGGCGACGCTATCGATCAGGCCGGATTGCGTGCGTCAGTCCGATCGTATGGAAGCCCGAGCACAGTGTTCCAGTGGCGCGTCGGAACGCTCATCCGCGTGCCATTAACCAGCTAAAGCGTGCTCCACCTGCGCCGAGTCCTCTGACCCCCGGTAGTACTCGATCTTACCGTCGCCGCCGAACCGGAAGTAGTGATGCAGGTGAAACGGCGCCTCCCGCGCGGTACCTTTCATCCGAACGGCGAACCGCAGGAAGGCGAATACCTCGTTATCGCTGGCACCCATGCCTTCCACGGCGAAATCCTGAACGTCCGTCGCGCCGGCAATGTCGGCGAAGAAGGCTCGCGACGCGGTCCTTGCCAGTTCGCCGTCCATACCAGGGCCTGACCGGCTCGGCGTCGACGGCCCAATCGACGTCGTCCGCAACGGCTTTGAGAATCGGCTCAGCGGCGCCTCTGCCGAACGCTTCATAGATCCACTACGGCTCGGCTGCCGGGGCGACTGGTCCTGGACCGATGCTCTCGCTCGTTGGCGGTGCGTCGGATCGGTTAGTCTGCGAGGCTCTCGCTCCCGGGCTGCCTGGCTCTGTTCGCACGCGGCTCAAGAACAGCGTCAGCATCGCGATCGCTACAGCGTCGGATGCGATCGTTAGCACGATCACGAATCGGTAGCCGTGCTCCATGAAGCCGAACAGAGGTGTCTGCTCGCTGATCAGCAGCGCGACGAGCCCGCCCGTCGCGACGCCAATGCCCGCGAGTGCGGCCAACTGGTCGAGCAGCTTGCCGCGGCGTCCGAGCCAAGACCTGACCGGCACGATTAGGAACAGCCCCAGTGCGGTCGCGGAGATGAAGTTCAAGACGAACAACGGGCCGATCGTCGGGATGCTCGAGTAGAACGCATAGTGGTACTGCTGATAGTGAACGCCGCCGATGACGAGCAAGGCGAGAGCGCCGAGCGTCCGTGTGGCCGTCAGGGACCGGGTGCGAGTTTGCTCAACCATCGTGGACCGCCGTGTCGTTGACTGTGAGGATGTACCCCGGGGCGCCGAACTCGTTGATGGCATGACCGGTGGTCTCGCCGGCCTGGGGGTCGCCCGTGAAGTAGTACAGCGGGTGGCCGTTGTAGGTCACCTCGGTGGTGCCGTTGGTTCGCTTCTTGACCGGCATCCTCCCGAACGTGGATGGCGGAAGCACGATCGTCGGGACGGCGGCGCCGCTGGCCTCACCACCGGCTGTACTCGAGTGACCGCTCTCGCCGCCGGCAGCGCCGCAGCCGGCGATCGCGATAGCGGCGGCGACGGGTGCGAAGGCGAACAACGCTGACTTCCTCATTGCGTAGAGCTCCTGTATCGATCTAGGTGATTGGTGGACCATCAACGACGACGCATAGGAGATGGTTCTATTGCCAAAGACGGCCTGACGCCAAAGACTTTCCCGTCGCAGACAAAGGCACTACGATCTGACGTAGCAGAGACCGAGGTCGAGGCGCCGGCAGGCGACGTGTAAGGCTGGCGTCTATTCGTGTGCGCCGTCGTAGCGCGACGTGTCGCGGATGTAGGATCGACGACGACGGGCGCGCGGCGCCGATCGACGCGAAGTCGCCGGTGTGCTGTCGTGCGGCAGGTGCACCCGATGGCGCCGAGCAGGACGGGTACGCCGAGGGAGATGCCGCGGTATAGGAGGACTGCTGCTGCCGCTGGGGCGGCGGGCGCGCCGTAGAGCACGAGGGCTGCGATCAGACCTCCGTCGACGGCGCCGAGGCCGGCGGGTAGAGGAAGGGCGCCGGCGAGTGAGCCGACCAGGTATCCCATCATGATGACGCTGAGCGCTGGGGTGTGGCCGTAGGCGTGGAAGGCGGCCCAGAGCACGGCGTTGTCGAATGCGTAGTAGGCGAGGGCGCCACCGAGCTTCCAGTTTCCAGCGGTAATCAGGGCGCGGGCTTCGCTTACGCCTTCCCTGATCGCCAGTGAGCAGTTGGCGAACGGGCGGGAGAAGACCCCCCGGCGCGGGGGTGGTGGGCGGCGGCTGGAAGAGTGCCCCACGAGCCAGGTGGCTGTGAGCAGCCCGACTGAGATCAGCGCCGGAAGGATCGTCAGCGCCGTTTGGTTGGGGCCGCTTGCCAGCCCGAGCCACAGAAGCGTTCCGAGCGCTGCAAGCGCGATCGCGGCTGGCGCGTTGGTGAGAATCACGAATGTGATCGTGGAGCGGGTGATCTGGGAGACCGAGGGCTTCTCGGTGCTGGTCGACCAGGCACCTATCGTTGGCCCGATCAGTCCTCCACCGGGGAGGATCGTGCTTGCTCCCAATGCGCGCAGGGCGGCGGGAGTACCTGCCCGCCAGCTGATCGGCGCGGCGAACACGAGCTTGAACAAGGCGATGAATCCGACCGCCGATAGCAGCTCTAAAGCTCCGGCGGCGGCGATCCAATTGCCACAACCTTCAACCAGCCGTGCCGGGATACCGGCGAGCGCCGGGAGGGCGAGGAACGCGGCCGCGGCTGAGCCGACGAGCACCGCGCTCCAGAGCAGCCGTCGAGGCGACCGCTGGGTCGTTGCTTTTGGCGGTCGCTTGGCCATCTCGCCGGGCATCGCCATCAGCGGTTATGGGCGCGATCCGGCGGCTTGGGTGGGTCCTGGTGCGGCGGTGGCTCCGCGGTGCTTGCGGGCGAGTCTCGGGATGCTGATCCCCGCTGCGCGGCCGGCTACGGCGGTGAGCAGTAGTCCGGTGACCAGGTCACTCAGCCAGGCGGTGTGGTTGGTCGCGTAGCCGAGTAGCCATGGGCTGGCGACGAGCCAGAGGCCCGCTGCGAGGAGTATGAGCGCGGCGGGTCGGAGGACCAGAAGTAGGAGTGTTAGGGGTCCGAAGGCGAAGATGAAGAAGACGTGACTGGCGACGGCTGAGCTGCTGCTTGCGTAGCCCCAGATCCACGGGCCGACGGCGACCCAGAGGATCAGCGCTGCCGCCGCGAGGTTGAGCTTGTCGAGTCCGAGCGATGGCAGTCTGAGGGGTTGGTGTGACGGTTTGAGTTTCATTCGGTTGCCTTGGGTGAGGGGTGGCCAAAGAGGGTGTAGAGCAGGTAGAAGGCTGGGAGGACGGCGATCAGGACGGCGACTATCGCGATCGCGAGCGCGGAAAGGGCCGGGCCCGTGGCGGCGGCGGTGTGGATCGTGAGGCGGGTCCCGATCAGCCGCGGTGATTGCGCGATCAGCCAGCCCCAGATGATCGCCGTGGTTGTCAGTATCGTGGCGCCGCGCGCGAGCACGTAGCGGCGTCGCGCGAGCGCATACAGCGAGATGGGGGTTGCGAGCAGTCCGATCAGGAGCAGCGGTAGGGCGGTAGTGGAGAGGTTGTGCCACAGTGCTGGGGCTTTCCAGGCGGCGGCGAGTAGTGAGAGCAGGCTGAGCGCGACCAGGGAGGTGCCTGTTTGCAGGCCGCGGTGACGGAAGTGTTCAGCGAGCGCGGCCTGTCCGGTCTGGTTGAGTCTGTTCGCGATGAAGGTCGCCGCCAGGTGCGCGCAGAGAGCGACCGCGAGCAGTCCGACGATGCCCGCGAACAAGCCCGTCCACGGCAGCGAGGAGACCGTGGCCGGGCCGTGAGCCGGGCTGGAGACTTGTGCCACCGCGGCGGCCGAGGCTCCGAAGAGAAGTGGCGCGGCGACGCTCGCGGCGCCGAAGGTCCGTCCCAACAGCCTGTCGCTGTGCGCGTGCCCATCCGCATGGGTGCGCAGCCCGAGCGCGACCCCGCGCACCACGATCGCCATCAGGGCCAGCGTAAACGGCGCCAGGAGAACGGTTCCGAGGGCCGCGAATCCGGTCGGGAAGGCAGAGAACAGGATCGTGATCGTGAAGATCAACCAGACGTGGTTTGCTTCCCACAGGGGTCCGATCGCGCGCGCGATTGCGCTGCGCTGCTCGGTGCTCTTTCCTGAGGTCAGGTCGAGGATTCCGGCGCCGAAGTCGGCTCCGCCAAATATGGCGTAGGTGGTGAGGGCGAGGCCGACTCCGATCGCGATCACGGCTGGCAGGCTCATGCTCAGGCCACGCTGACGGTCGGGCTCGGCGATGGCTCTGGGGTTCCGGTCGATACTCGTCGCACGCCCCAGAGCGTCACCGCGCTGAGCGCGATATAGAGCACCGTGAACCCGGCGAATGTGGCGCCGAGTCCGGATGCGGTCGTGATCGCCTTCGAGGTGCGAAACACTCCGTACACGACCCACGGCTGGCGTCCGAACTCGCTCACCAGCCAGCCAAGCTCGTTGGCCAGGAACGCCAGCGGCCCGGCGGCGGCCAACGCCATCAGCGTGAACCGGTCTTCCGGACCGGGGCCGTTGCGGCGGCGGCGCAGCCAGTACCAGAGGCCCAGGAGCACCAGCCCGGTTCCGATCCCGACCATCCCGATGAAGGCGAGCCGCGTCGGCCCCGCCAGCGACGTTCGATCCGCCTTCGGGAACGTGTCCAGCCCCCGCACACGCGCATTGGGCTTGTCATACGCGAGCAGACTCAGCAGGTTCGGAACCTTTACGTTGAAGACCGTGGTGGCGTGGCCCGGCAGTGGGATCCCGCCAATGTTGAGGCCGGCGCCCGTCTCGGTGTGGGTCACGCCCTCGATCGCAGCGAGCGTTGCCGGCTGGTGCTGGGCCACCGTCCGGCCGAGTAGGTCGCCGACCCCGAGCTGCAGCGGAGCGATGATCGCTGCCATCGCCAGCGACACCGTGATCGCTTTTCGGTGATAGGCGTCGCGGCGGCCTCGCAGCATCCCCACCGCGTAGACGGCAGCGACGCCGAAGGTGGTCGCAAGATAGGCACCGAGCACCATATGCGAGGTCTCGGTCGCCCAGGCCGGGTTGAACATCGCCGCCAGCACGTTGACGTGCGTGACCCGACCATGGACCAGCTGAAAGCCACGTGGCACGTTCATCCACGCGTTCGCCGTCACGATAAAAAACGCCGACGCCGCCGAAGCGATCGCGATCGGGACCCCTGACAGCCAGTGCACGCGAGCAGAGAGCCGATCCCACCCGTATAGGTAGATGCCGACGAAGATCGCCTCGACAAAGAACGCCGCACCCTCCAGCGAGAACGGCAAACCGATGATGCCGCCAGCGAATGCCATGAACCGTGGCCACAAGAGCCCCAGCTCAAAACTGATGATCGTCCCCGAGGCCGCGCCGACCGCGAACAAGATCGCGAATACCTTCGACCACCGACGCGCCAGCGCCCGCCAGGTCGGGTCGCCGGTGCGCAGATACATCCCTTCCGCGGTGAGCATCATCAACGGCAGTCCGACCCCCAGGACCGCGAAAAACAAATGAAAACTCAGCGAGGTCCCCATTTGCCCACGTCCCTCCGCCAAATGACCAACCGCACCGAACACAAACAGACCCATCAAATCTCACCCCCGGAGGACCCGTTCGCGACCGAGGTGGTGCGGGGCTGCCAGGCCGACGGCTCTGGGCTGCGACCGCTCGCGGCCATCTCGGCCGTCGGCGCGCCGGTGAGATTGTCAGCTGGGATGCAGATGCGTCTCATTTGACGGTTCTCCTTCGCGGTGTGCGGGATCGGGGATGTCATCCACGACGCAGCGTAGCAGATCTAGTGACTGACTACTACGCATGATCGGAGATCAATTAGTCGCCTCGCGCTTCGCTCCACGTGGAGTGCGCGCCTGGCCGGGGTGCGACCGCCCGAGCGGCCGCACCCCGTCCGGCGCGGGGCCTCCCGCTAGTGTGCGAGAGCGGTGGGGGGTGAGGCCACCGAGTGAACGACGATCTCAGCGCTCTGGACGCCGGATCCGCGCCAGACGCCACCGACGGTCATCGCCGAGGCGAGATCAGACGGCGGGCCGGTCTTGTCGTCCATCTGACTCAGCCTACTACATAGCCTCGTTGATCGACGTCATTCCGAGCCTTTGGCTTTCGCCGGACGGGCGAGAAGACGCTGGCGCGCTCGCTCGGAGCGCCCACAGTCGTCGGTTTACGCCTTGCGCGCCAGCGGATGGCAGGGATTGTTCGGTCGGGCGGGACCGCTCGGCCAGACGCGCAACTCGCTTGGGCTCAGTACTACTGTCTGTCATACGAACTCCACGGACATAGTCCGGCGTCGACGTGCGATCCATGAACATCAAGAAAACCCCCGATTGGCGGTCGAGGCGTCTCGCGTCGTGGTCTACGCGCCGACGTGGCGATCCGGTAGCGGCCTGGCCAATCGAACGGTTCGGCGGCTCATGCTTTGGTCCGGTGAGCAAACGCGGCCGGCTCGCTCTGACAGACTTCATCGCCGGCGAGGAGTCGCTTGCCTGTGCACGTCCGCTTGAGCGGCCCATAGGGACGGGACCGATCCGGGCGGCTGAGGAGTTAGACGAAGCCGGTTCAGACCTCGGTGGTCTACGATTACGGGTAGGAGATGACGCCACCGACCCTCAGGCACCAGGTCAGCGAACCGGCGGAGGCGACCGCCGCCGGGTCCAGCCTTAGTCGGGGTCGAGCTGCAGCAATACCTGCAGAGCCCGGTCTGGATTGGCCCGCCGCGACCGCCGCCGCCCACGTCTGGCGCGCCAGCCTCATCTTGGGAGGACTCGGGTTGGCGTCGGCGATCTTCGTCGTCGCAAGGCTCCTTGAATCTTGGCGGGTCACCTCGCGCGCGGCGTCGCATCAGATAGCGATCTTTGGACAAAAACTTAGCTATCCGGTTGCCAACGTCGACGCGATCGTGATCGTCCTCCTAGCTGCACTGGGATCGGCCGTCATTGTCCGAGCCGTAGCCGGCGCGGTTCGAGAGCTGCAAGCGTCCAGACGCTTTGATCGATTTCTCTGCGGCGAGCGACAGCAGGCCTTGCAAGGCGCCCTGCTCATCGACGACCCGCAGCCGCGAGCCTTCTGCGCGGGCCTGCTCCGACCGCGGATATATGTTTCGACCGGGGCGATTGCGCTTCTCGATGAAGCCGCATTGAGCGCTGTCCTGGCACACGAGCGTCACCACGCACGCCGCCACGACCCGTTGCGACTCGCTGCCGGCCGCGTGCTTGCCCGGGCGCTGTTCTTCCTCCCTGGGTTCGGCCACCTCGTTGAACGTCAACAGGCCCTGGCAGAGCTGAGTGCCGACGAAAGTGCGGTCAACGACGTGCCGGCAAATCGCTCCGGCCTCGCTCGCGCGATGCTGAGCTTTGCCGACAGCCCAGCGCACGGTGGTTCGACCGGGGTCGACCCCGCCCGCGTCGACTACCTCCTCGGCGATCCGCCCAGCTGGCGGTTTCCAGCCCTCCTGTGCGTCGTGGCCACGTCCATCCTCGTCCTCGTGGTCGCAGTCGCCGTGCTCGTCGGACAAGTAGCCGGCGGCTCGGCCACCCTCGCGCTCCCATTCCTATCCCGCCAGCCCTGTATCCTCGTTCTCGCCGCCATTCCAGCCGTGCTCGGTGTCCTCGTGGCGAACTACCGACGCCGCCTTCGGCTCCGGCCGCTGCTCAGCGCCGCGCCACGGCCCGACCTGCTCGACTGAGGGTGTGGCGCCGCGCGCCGCCGAACGCCACCCCAGCAGTTCGATCCGGTCCGGGACCTTTTTCGCATAGCCGGCGTCTGTCTGAGCTGAACGTGAGCTACGGTCACGCGTCGTAGGAGCTCTGCCAGTGGACTCGATCGTTGCCCGATTGATTCGAGCGATCATCGTGAAACTGAAGAGGTTCTCCCGGCCTCCTCGTACCGCAGTCTCGTCGAGCGGATTCAGCGATGTGGATGGGGATTTGCTGGGTCAAATCCGGGAGTGGTTGCAGGATTTAGCCGATCCCGGTGTCCCCCCATCCGCTGCGAACCTGTCTGATCAGTAGCCGGCGATTCGTGACCCGCTCGCAGACCGTCTCATCACCCCCCAGACCGCGGCGCTCATTCTGATCTACCAACAGCCGTCACAGTTCGGGACGCTCCGCTCGATCGACCCGGATCGGTTGCGCAAGAGCATCGTCTCGACGGGTGCAGACCTCGCCAGCGTTCGGAACCCGAGCGTCCACTCGATCGTTAACGTTGCGTGAGGCGAGCAGCAGCCGACTGTTCCTGAGCTCGGCGTGGTGCTCGAGCACCGCCCTCGGCTGGACCGCACGACCGTTAACTCTGGGAGTGATCGACGCGATCGCCGGCCCATCGCTCGGGGGGCACCGCGCCGACTCGAGCGCGCCATCCAAGCCGGGGCTCAGCCGATCAGCTTTGGCCGTCGACAGAAGCCATGCTGACGAGCCTGCAGCGGACGTGCGGCGCACCAGGTTAACGCGGCGTGTCGGGACTCGTTGGGTCTTGCTGGTGCGGGGCGACGGGGGTCGCCGGGATTTCCTGATTGTCGTCGTGCCCGGCGCCGATGGAGTTCTTGAATTCTTTGAGTCCCTCGCCGACGGCGCGGCCGGCGTCCGGCAGTCGTTTGGGTCCGAGGACGAGGAGCGCGACGATCAGGATGATGATCAGGTGGGTCGGTTGAAGGATGCTGGTGAGCATGGTGGTCTCCGTTGGGTGGGCCGACCGGCCGCGGCGACGAGGAGCCGCGGCCGGTCCGCGTGAGCGCGGGTAACCCTGACCGGAGTCAGGGTTGTCGCCACTAGCCGAGCTTGCGCTCGGCGGCGTCAGCCTCCCTGGCCAGCTTGTGGACGGTCTCGAAGAACTTCGAGGATTGGCCTTCGAACAGGCGGTCGGCGGTGAATGACTTGATCGTCGCAACCCCGCCCGCATTACGGTCCAGCGACGACCGCACGACCGCGCAGCGGGGCAGCCTGGGGCTGATGAACTCGCACGGAGTCGGGAAGATCAGGTTCGGCTGGACCCGCGCTCCTCGCGGATCGGCGTCCAGGTTGGGGATCGTCAAGCCGGTCTCCGGATCGGTGACAGGGGCGACCGGGGCGTTGGCGGCATTGCCGGCATCGTCCTGCCAGGTGGCAAAATGCCAGCTTTCGGCGGCACCGATGCTGGCCAGAATGCGCACCACCTCGTCGCTGGTCACCTTCTGGACCAGGGCTGCATAGAGGCTCGAGCCGCCCTGCTCGATGTAGCCGAAGTGGAAGGCCGCTGTGCAGGCGATTACCTGCATCCGACGCTGCTGCGGAGTGGTAGCTGGCAGCGGAGCGAGCATGTTTGGCGGGGTGTCCGCGTCAGTGATCGGAATCGCCGGCTGCTTGCGGATCGTGATTGCCTGCGGGAACTTCGCCCCGAAGTCGGGGTTAGTCGAGCTGCGATACCGCGTGTACCAGCTTGTGTCGACATCCAGGGAGGTGAGCGACGTCAGGCGGCCGATCTGCTTGGCGCCGGTCGCCTGGCTGCTCGGCAGGGTCCGGAACCTGTCGAGGTTGACCGGATCGGCGCCCTTGGACTCCAGGTAGGCGTTGAGAAAAGCCGCGTGACTCTGCTCATCGTTGTTATTCAGATGGATGTAGGTGTTCATGTCGCCATCGATGTTCGTCAGCGCCGCCATGTAGGCCGGGTTGCCGCCGTTCACGCCGCCCAGCTCGTCGTACTGCTGCCAAAGATCAGCCTCGATCAGCTCCGCGGCAGCCAGCAGGCGCAGAATCGCTACGTCGCCCTTCGTGAGACTGCTGCTCGACTTGGCGATCGCCTGGCTGGCGAACAACGCGCTGCCAGGTACCGCCGCCGCACCCGCGACCCCGATGCCTTTCAGAAACGATCGTCGTCCGACCACCTGCCGCCACTTGGCGTCAAGATCGTCGGCGGCCGGCACTGGATGCTGTGCGTCGGCCAGGCCGGCCGACGAAAGGTCATGTTTGCTCATCTCATTCCTTCTCTCATTTGGGGTTATCACTGCAGCCGATGGATCGCGTCCGACTTCCAGAGAGCCACGCCTAGAGATTGGGCCGGGCTCTACTACATGTGATCGTTAGCTAAGGCCCCACGACTACGCTTCCTTTCCCGGCCGGCTCGTGGATAGCCGCTGGCGCTGGCGCCATCGCATCGCGGGTGTGAGGAGAGTGGCGTGCCAGCAGTGATTCTGCGGCCGAGGCTCGCGTCGAGGCTGTAGCCCGATCAAGGTCAGTTTGTCCATGAGATCAGCTCGACTCACGCGCGTCTACGACAGATGATAGTAGATGCCTTACTGCTAAAGACGCCGTTCCGACCACAAACTTCCCGCGCCACCAAATAAACTACGAGGCCACATAGTAGGAGGGTTTTTCGCTGGCCCCGAACGGGGGTTCGCGCATCGCTCGGCCCGGTTGTCGGCTTACGCCGCTGCCTCGCGCGGCCCGTGGCCGCCGGAACTATCACCCGTCGAGCCGTTGCGGCCGGCGGGAGGGCAAGACCGACTTCTACGCCCCCGGTCTACGAGCGCGACGAGTACATGGCCTTGCGGGCACAGGCCGGGGTTGAGGATCTCGAGCCCAGTACGGGGTCGTCGCGCTCAGCGACTTCGCGCAGCAGATGGCGACCCTGGGCCCGGCCCGGCGACGAGCGCTGCGGCGTCTCGCGGGCAAGCCCTGAGCACCCCCCAACAGGTCTTCGACGCCTACAGGATCAATTCGGACGGTCTCCTCAAAAAGGGAGGAACGCTCGCGGCCAAGGAGGAGCGCGCAGCCCAAAACTGACAGGGGGCGAGTGTGGTTCTTCCGCATCGCTGTCTTCGTCGTGCCGTTCAGCGTCTTGCATGCCGCCCGTTCATGCCGCCCTGTCCAGCTGCGACAAGGGTGGCCCGAAGAACTCGGCCTCGGCCTCACCAAGCGGCGAGGATGGAGCCGAGCCGTACAGCCACTCTGACATCACGCGGTGCCAATTCGCCGTGGCCCGTAGCTGACCGACGACGCCGAGTGTCATTCCCTGCATGCGGTTTGCCAATAGCGAGTCCGCCGGCATAGTCTCGTTCTTCATCAAGTCCCAGTACTCCGAGCGGGGATCTCCAGCGTCGACCAGCAGTCTCGAGACGTACTCAGGGGTTAGCGTGATGGGTTGGTCCTTCGCATACCAAGCGTTGAGCGCCGAGACGTGAGCCAGCATGCGTGCGGGCTCAAAGCCCGCATCGTTTGCGTCAAAGAAGCCAAGCCCAGCCAGCCCCTCGTGGACCGCGTCAGCGTCGTGCTCGAGGGCCGCTCGGAGCACGCCAATTTCCGCCTCGATCGCGCGGCGCGGCACTGTCTTGGTCATGCCGAAGTCAAGAAACGCCACTCGTTCGTCCGCGAGCATGAGGAAGTTGCCAGGGTGTGGATCGCCGGAGAAGTGTCCGAAGCGATAAAGGGAGCCGAAGAAGAAGCGGAAGACGATCTCGCCGACGCGGTCGCGGGTCGCCTGCGACTCTGCCTTCAACCGCTCGAAGCCGACCCCGTCCACCCATTCCGTCACGAGCACACGCTCGCGCGACATATCCGTCACGACATCTGGAATCACGATGAACGGATGTCCGCGCCAGCGTCGCGCGAAAGCGCGCTGAGCCTGAGCCTCGTGTTCGTAGTCGAGCTCCTCGCTGATCCGCTCCCGGATCTCTGATGCGGTAGCGCGGACGTCCAGCCCGGGCGCCAGCCGCTTCGCCGCCACGAGGAGCAGACCGAGGTTCTGCAGGTCGGCGCGCACCGCAGCCGCGACCCTTGGATATTGCACCTTCACGGCGACCTCACGACCGTCGTCCAAGCGCGCCCGGTAGACCTGTCCGATCGAGGCTGCCGCAACCGGGTCGGAGTCGAACTCGGCGAACAGATTCGAGACACGATCGCCGAGGTCCTGTTCGATGACCTTTTGCATGTCCTTGAAGGAAGTCCGCGGTGCGGAGTCACGCAGCTCGGCGAGCTTTGCCTGAAAGCCATCCAATTCGTCGGGCGGCAGCCCGTGGAGGTCCATGAACGAGGCGACCTGACCGACCTTCATAGCGGCGCCCTTCATCTGCCCAAGCACATCGACCATATGCTCGGCCGCCTCCAGACGCCGCCGCCCGTTCGCGACCTTTCGCCCCTCCTCGGACCGTACGACGTTGGCCGCTTTGGTGGCATACGACCTGGCTACCTCCGAGCCGAGCAGGCCGCCGACCTTCGCCGTCCGCCTGAGGCGCCCGGTCGGGATCGATTTTGGAGCTTCGGTCATCGGGCGGCAATCGGAGGATCGCCCGCGACGCTCTGCCCACGGCTTTATTTGTTCCTCAGTGATCATTTGCGAATCTCCGGCGAGTAGAGGGTGGGTTCGATGAAGGTGGCGTGCATCCCGGCGAGCAAGAGCACGGGGAGGGCGAGAGCGACCCAGCCCGACGTGCGCTCTGGGGCGGTGTCGCGGCCCCCGAGCCGGTCATTGTGCGCGTAGCGCCCAGGATCACGGGGCTTCGGCTGGGGGGTTGGTGTGCGTTGGCATGCCGGCTGCGTGGTAGGCGTCGATGCCGTCGAGGGTTTCGTGGTTGAGGAGAGCGGTTGTGAGGCTGTCGAGTTGTTGGCGGTGGATGGTGAGTAGGGTGGTGACGTCGTGGTGGGCGGTGTCGATCAGGCGTCGGACTTCCTCGTCGACGAGCTGTTGGGTGACTTCCGAGGTTTCGGCTGCTCCCGGGAGCAGTGGCCCGCGTGCGTCGGCTGGTAGAACGGCGACGAGGCCGATCGCGTCGCTCATGCCCCAGCGTCCGACCATTTGGCGGGCGATCTCGGTGAGCTGCTGGATGTCTGATTCCGCGCCAGTTGTGATCGTGCCGTAGACGATTTCCTCTGCGACGCGTCCCGCGACTGCGACCTTGAGCTTGGCGAGGAGGTCCTCGAGCGTATAGGAGACTTGGTCGTCGTCGGGGGCGGCCAGAGTGACGCCGAGCGCCATTCCGCGGGGGATGATCGAGACCTTGCGCACCGAGTCTGCGCCCGGGGTGAGCATTCCGACGAGGGCGTGTCCAGCTTCGTGGTAAGCGGTCCGCTCGCGGTCGACTGGGGAGAGCACGATCCCGCGGGGGGCCCCAAGCAGGATCTTCTCCAGCGAGTCGGTGAAGTCGGTCCGCTCGACGCGTTCGTGCTGGCGCCGGGCGGCGAGCAGCGCCGCCTCGTTGGCGAGGTTCGCGAGGTCCGCTCCTACCATCCCGGGCGTGCTGGCGGCTAGTGCGTCGAGGTCGACCGTGTCGGCCAGCGGGATCGAACGGGTGTGAACGTCGAGGATTCTTCGCCGACCGGCGCGATCGGGTGGCGCAACCGCCACGCGGCGATCAAAGCGACCGGGACGCAGCAACGCAGCGTCGAGGATCTCGGGTCGGTTGGTCGCAGCGAGCACCACGACAGCCTCGACGCTTTCAAAGCCATCCATCTCAGTCAGGATCTGATCCAGCGTCTGCTCGCGCTCGTCGTTGCCGCCGGTGACCGACACCGACCCCTGCCGCGAGCGGCCGATCGC
>DATNKY010000374.1:0-6164 GCA_035603155.1 Solirubrobacteraceae bacterium | reverse complement strand
GCGATCGGCTAGGCGAAGCGCCGGAGATCACGAAGCGAGTTCGACGACGACGTGCTCGAAGTTCGCGAACCGCCATAGGTCCTCGACGCGCTCGGTCACGGCGGCGGCACTCAGGTCGCGGACGCGCTCGGTGCCGAAGCCCTCGACGTTGAACGAGGCGAGAGCGGTCCCGTAGGCCATCGCGTTGCGCAGCACGTGACCGCCGAGCGGATCATCGATATGGCGCGCGATGTAGCCGACGAAGCCACCCGCGAACGTGTCACCCGCGCCGGTCGGGTCGACCACGGTCTCCAGCGGGTAGGCGGGCAGCGCGAAGAACTGGTCCTCCGTGATCAGCGCCGAGCCGTACTCGCCCTGCTTGGCGACGACGATCCGGGGGCCGAGCCCGAGCACTTCCCGCGCGGCCGAGTACAGGTTCGGCTTGCCGGTCAGCTGGCGCAGCTCCTCGTCGTTGAGCACCAGGCAGTCGACCTGCGTGATCACCTCGAGCAGCTGATCACGCGCGATGTCGATCCACAGGTTCATCGAGTCGAGCGCGACGAACTTGGCGAATGTGCACTGCCGGCGGACGTCGAGCTGGAGCCCAGGCTGGATGTTGGCGAGGAACAGCACCTCGGACGCGCACGACCGCTGCGACATCTTCGGCTCGAAGTGCTCGAACACGTTGAGCTGCGTGTCGAGCGTCTCGCGCGTATTGAGATCCCAGCCGTACCTGCCCTTCCAGAAGAACGTCTTGCCGCCCGCGACCCGCTCGACGTCGTCGATCGATGAGCCGCGCGTAGCGAGCGCCTCGAGCTCGGCATCACCGAAGTCCTCGCCGACCGGGCCGACGATCCGGACCTGGTCAAAGAACGAGGCCGCGAGCGCGAAGTGGGTCGCGGCGCCACCCAGCATCCGCTCGCGGACGCCGAACGGCGTCTCCACGGCGTCGAATGCGATTGAGCCTACGACGGTGATGCTCATGAGCGGCGGAAAGGTATCGGGTCGGCGGGCCGGTTGACGTTGCGGCCTCACTCATAGTATGTTGACGGACAGGAGGGAGAATGGTCAGTCACATTCCGGCTGTGCTCCAAATCAACCGCCCGCACGCCGGCGACGGCCGTTCAAGCCGCCGTCGGCCGGCCTGCGACGGTCCTCCACAAACCCCCACCGAGGAGTGGTGCACGTATGCCCATCCCCACTGAGCTCGTCGGCTCGCTGCCGCGTCCGATGAGGCTCCAGCAGGCCTACGCCGATTACGACGAGGGCAAGATCGACTTTGACGCGTTACAGGCTGAGCAGGACAAGGCGGCCGAGGACTCGATCAAGCGGCTCGAGGCGACCGGCGAGCCGATCGTGACCGATGGCGAGCAGCGCGAGTCGAGCTTCGCGACGTACAACCTGACCGACACGCTCGCGGGTACTGGACTCGCCGACGGTCTCGCCGGCGACGGCCAGTTCTTCGCGATCTTCGACGACGGCCACAACCGTCAGCTGCCGCGGATCACCAAGGGACCGTTCCACTACAAGACCTACGCGTCGGAGTTCGTCAAGAAGAACAAGGCGATCGCGACCCACCCGGTCAAGCAGGCGGTGATCTCACCGTCGATGATGATGCTGCTGTACCCGCTCGACGGCGGCGTCGATGGCTACTCGCGTGACCAATTCCTCGATGACTGCGTCGACGAGGCCGAGAAGGACATTCGCCAGTGCTTCGACGCCGGAGCGGTGCGGGTCTCGGTGGACTTCACCGAGGGCCGGCTCGCGAACAAGAACGACTCGCGCAACCCGTGGACGGGCAAGAACATGCTGGAGGAGTTCATCGACCTCAACAACCGACTGTTCGCCCGCTTCACCCCCGAGGAGCGCAAGAACATCGGGATCCACACATGCCCCGGCGGCGACTGCGACTCGGTGCACTCCAAGGAGGTCCCCTACGAGCTCCTGCTGGAGCACATGTTCGACATGAACGCCGGCTACTTTTTGATCCAGTGCGCCTCCGAGGACGACCGCGAGAAGGTCTACGAGCTGTGCGGGCGCTACAGCCGCGAGGATGCCGACGGCGTCGCCCAGGTGTGCTTCATGGGCGTGATCAACCCGCTCAACCCCGAGGTCGAGACGGCCGAGCACGTCCGCGACGAACTCCTCGCCGCCGCCAAGCACATCCCGATCCAGCGGCTCGGCGCCACCGACGACTGCGGCTTCTCGCCCTTCAGCCGCGATGTCAAGCCGCGGCACGGCTCGCCGGACTTCGCCCGCGACGTGGCGATGGACAAGATCTCCAACAGGCTCGCCGGGGCCAGGATGGCCTCCGAAGAGCTCGGCGTCTGATCACCTCGGCGCCCCGGATGTAACTGCGCCCCAGACGCCCGTGGCCACCGGGCAACGTCCCGGCCCGGTGGCCGCCCCGGCTTGCTATCAACTGACGCCGTGCCCCTGCGAGCGATGCCCCGGCTCGGCGGCTCGGTGGTCGTCAACTTCCTCGGAGCGGCGGTCCGCGGGACGGTCGACGAGATCGACCCCGGTGGGCGGCGGCTGCGGGTCACGACCGAGGACGGGGAGACGCTCTGGTTCGCGCTCAACCGCGCGACCGCGACGTTCACCGCCGAGGGCCACCAGACCGGCGCGCGACTGAGCTTCGAAGAGCCCGCGACCGATCAGTAGGCGGCCTGCGCGGGGCCGAGAAGCCGCTCGCGGGCGCTGACCAACTGCCCGAAGCGCTCGAACACGGCTCGTGCCGCCTCGGTCTGAACGGCCAGGTGCTCCCGGGCCTCGTCGCGGAACGCGTCGATCTCGAAAGCCATCGCCTCGACATCGGCGACGCCCGACTTGTCGGCGAGCCAGCCGTCGAGCAACATCGACTGCGAAACCTCGATGTGCGCCTGGCTGCCCCAGGCCGAGGGGCCGACGCGATAGAGCGCATCTCCTGGCCCGGACGTCGTCGCGAGCAGGACCGCGCCGGACCCGGCGGCGATCGCGTCCTGATGCCACTCGAGCACGTGCAGCCCGCCGCGCAATGCTCCGAACAGCGGATCCTCGCGCGCGGCCGGAAGCGGCGAGAGCCGCGGCCAGCCGACCAGCATCCGCCCGAGACGCCATACCTCGCCGCCCGACGCGACCGCCAGCAGCTGAGCGCCCAGGCAGAACCCGAGCACCGGCGTCTCGCGTGCCAGCGCCTCGCGCATCAGCGCCACCTCGGCAGCGAGGAACGGGTCGCGGTCCGCGTCCTGCGCGTTGAACCTGCCGCCGAACGAGACGATCGCGGAGATCTCATCGATCGACCAGGCGGGGATTCCGTCAGCCGGGTTGGCTTGCACCATCGAGCAGCCTGCGAGCTCGAGCGCGTCGCCCACGAGCCCCGTGCGTCGATCGTCGAAGTGAGTGAAGATCAAGACCGGGCGCATCCGGCGGCCAGCATATCTGCGCGCCGGATGCGACCCAGGGTCTCGATTGATAAATCGGATGGCGGGCGAGCGGCCCCGGAACCGGCGGCGCGACAAACTTGAGAGACTGGCTGCATGACTGAGTTTTCGCGTATTGGGGTCGTTGGAGCTGGATTTATGGGCTCGGGGATCGCCGAGTCGGCGGCCGTGGCCGGCGTGGCGGTGACCGTGTTCGAGCCCGAGCAGGCACCACTCGAGCGTTCGCGCGCGTCATTGGACGTGTCGGTCGCGAGGGCGGTCGCGCGCGACAAGATGAGCCGCGACGAGGGCGACGCGGTGATCGAGCGGGTCCGCTACACGAGCACGTTCGAGGACCTCGATGACGCCGAGGCGGTGGTGGAGGCGGTGACGGAGGATCCGCGGATCAAGGGCAAGCTGTTTCAGCAGCTCGACCGCGAGCTTCCGCAGGCCAAGTTCCTTGCCTCGAACACGTCCTCGATCCCGGTAGCGGAGCTCGGCGCCTGGACGCAGCGGCCCGAGCGGGTGATCGGACTGCACTTCTTCTCCCCGGTACCGGTGATGAAGCTGGTCGAGGTGGTCGTCGCGCTGGACACCTCGACGGAGACGATCGATCGTGCCGAGCAGTTCGCATTCCAGATCGGCAAGCGCGCGATCCGCACCAAGGACCGCTCAGGGTTCATCGTCAACATGCTGCTGGTTCCCTATCTGATGGCCGCGGTGCGGATGTACGAGGACGGGTTCGCGTCCCGCGAGGACATCGACGAAGGGATGCGGCTCGGCTGCGGGCACCCGATGGGGCCGCTGACGCTGTGCGACTTCATCGGGCTCGACGTGCTCTACGCCGTCTGCGACTCGCTCTATGAGGAGTTCAAGCGACCGGAGTACGCGCCGCCGCCGTTGCTCAAGCGGATGGTCGTCTCCGGGCATCACGGCCGCAAGACGGGCCAGGGCTTCTACACCTACTGACCCGCGAGCGCGGTCGGGTGCAGGAGCGCCACCACCGGCCCCCAGCCTTTGCGCAGCACCTCGACGAGCGACGGCGGCGTGATCAGCTCGACGGTGGCGCCAGGCTCGCGACGCCGGCGCAGGTCGTACCCCGAGGCGGTCCATCGCTGCAACTCGTCACCGAGCACGAGCCACGGAGCGCCCTGGTCGAGCACGAACGCGCCATCCGGAAGCGAGTCCAGCGCGGCGAGGCGGCGCAGCTGTAGGCGCGTCGCGGGATCGATCCGCTCCTGGTGCAGCTGGGCGTCGATCGCGTCCGCCCCCGCCTGCCCGCGATGAAGCTCGCCCCAGATCTCGCCGAACCGACCGTAGTCCTCGCGACGGCACAGCGCGCAGGGGCGGTGGCCGGCCGCGAACGCGGTTGCCTCGTCGACGAAGAACAGCTCGGTGAAACGGCCGGGCATCATCAACCCCTCGCGCTGCCAGCCGCGGAACTGCAGCCGGCACGCGATCCAGCGCCGGCCGTTGTAACGGCGGCGGATCCGGCCCTCGTCGTCGTGCAGGCAGCCGCGGTTGCCGTACACCAGCCCGCGAGCGGGATCGGCGATCAGCTCTGAGAGCGGAGTGACACGGTTGCGCCGCGGCACGCTACTGCGTGAGGGTGCGGACGCGCTCGAAGCGGCGCGCGGCGAGGTCGGCCTCGTGGATCCACAGATACCGCCGCTCCCACGCCGCCCCCCACGACCAGCCGAGGCTCGCGTCGGCGCCGAGCTCCGCCAGCAGCAGCCAGCGCGCCGCGCCCGCCTCGAATTCGCTCGCGCGCTCGCGCGCCGCCGCGGGGTCGACGCCATGGGCGAGCATCTCGCAGGCGAGCGCCATGTTGCCGGGATCATCGTCGGGATAGCCGAGCACGCGATGGCAGGGTGGTCCCGCCCAGCTGGACGCCTCGCCGCCTTGAAGCTCGTCAAGGCGCCGGCGCAGCGTCTCCCAGGCGGCGAGCTCATCGTCGTCGAGCTCGAGGCCGCGGACAGCGTCGGAGCTCGACGGCGGGAGGACGAGCTCGGGGTTCGCCTCGAGCTGACGGCCGCCGGCGAGCGCCGCGGAGCCACCCAGCGTGTCGGGCGCCGCCTGCCACTCGGGTGCGCGACCGTCGTAGATCCTCAGCACCCCGTCCTCGGGCATCAGGCCCGACTCGCCAAGCGCGGCCACCCACGCCAGGTCGAGCTCCAGCAGCGCCGAGTCATCCTCCGATGGCGCCTCGACATCGCCGGAGTCCAGCGCCGTCAGGCGCAGACTCCAGCGACAGATCGCCAGCACCGCGTCACGGTGGCGGTTCAGCCCGAGCTCGTCGGCGAGCTCATAGACCTCGTCGAGCGACGCGCACCGGGCGGGCGCCGGCGCGGGAACCTCCCACGCCGTCGATGCGTCCTCGAGATCGGTGGGGTGGGAGAGGTCGGGATTGATCGCCTGACCGATCAGCTCGCCCGCGCCGCGCGACACCTGCTCGACGAGCTCGCGAAGGAAATTGCGGCGATTGGTTGACACGATTAATAGTGATAGCCGATCGGCGACCTGGTCCGTCGATCCGGACCGGTGTGCCGATTCGAAAAGTTAGGCCATCGCCGCGATGATCTCTCGTACCAGTTCGATCGACGTGCTCGGATGCAGGAACGCCAGCCGCGCGGTCGGCTCGCCTTCCCACGTCGTCGGCGCGACGAACGCGATCTGATCGGCGAACAGGCGCTGCGACCAGGCTTCGTAATCGGCCGCACCCCACCCCTCGCGACGGAACAGCACCACCGTCAGCTCCGGCCGGCGGACGAGCTCGAGGTCGGG